>JAFSXC010000040.1 GCA_017450105.1 Lachnospiraceae bacterium
ATGCGATCGGCGATTTTGTCTGGCATGAGACGAAGCGCCGTCCCATGGTGATCCCGATCATTATGGAAGTGTAGGAATGAAGGCAAAACATTTGATAGCGTTTGTCATCCGCCTGGCTCTGGTCGTGTTGTTTTTGATCCTGGCGGTTATGGCGGTGCGCTGGGTAACGAAAAACGCATACGATTTCGGCTACCGGATCTTTACGGAGAAATCCCAGGATACCGGGGAAGGAAAGGACGTGGTGGTCCTGATCCGGGAAAACATGTCGGAGCAGGATCTCGCGGAGCTCATGGTGGAAAAGGGGCTGGCGAAGAGCAAGTGGCTCTTTCTGATCCAGTACAAGCTGACCGGTATGAAAAAGATCGAAAGCGGGACCTATACCCTGAATACGTCCATGACGACCCACGATATCGCCGTGATCCTGTCCGGTGAAAAGGATACGGAGAGTGAGACGGAAACAGAAGAAGCCGAGGAGAATCCCGCATGACCGGGAAAAAGCCTGAGCTGCTGGCTCCGGCGGCCAATCTGGAATGCTTAAGGCTCGCGGTAAACTACGGGGCCGACGCGGTGTATCTCGGGGGAGATGTGCTGTCTCTACGGGCGAAGGCGGATAACTTTTCCTTCGCGGAGATGGCCGAGGGTATTGCCTATGCCCATGCGCACGGCGCTTCTGTGTATGTAACGGCGAACGTCTTTGCGCATAATGCGGATATCCGTGAGGCCGAAGGGTACTTCCTGACCCTGAAGGAAATCGGCCCGGACGGGATCCTGATCTCGGATCCGGGGATGCTCCGGCTTCATAACCGCCTGTGCCCGGAGATCCCTCTTCATATCAGCACCCAGGCCAACAATACAAATTACGAAACCGTTCTTTTCTACCGGGAGCTTGGCGCAAAACGGGTGGTGCTGGCGCGGGAGCTGTCACTGTCCGAAATCCGGGAGATCCGGGACCGGATCCCGGAGGATATGGAGCTCGAGGCCTTTGTCCACGGTGCCATGTGCATCTCCTATTCCGGGCGATGCCTGGTCAGCAGCTTCCTTACGGGGAGGGATTCGAACCGTGGAGAATGTACCCACCCCTGCCGCTGGAGCTATGCCGTGGCCGAGGAAAAGAGGGAGGGAGAGTACTTCCCGCTGGAGGAGACCGAAAAAGGAACCTATCTCTTTCATTCCAAGGACCTGTGCATGATCTCTCATGTCCCGGAGCTCATGCAGGCCGGGATCGATTCGTTTAAGATCGAGGGGCGGATGAAGACCGCGCTCTATACGGCCACCGTGACCAGAGCCTATCGGAAGGCGATCGATATGTGCCTTTCCTCAAGGGAGGAATACGAGGCCTACCTTCCCTGGCTGGAGGAGGAAATCCGCCGCACCATAAACCGGGGCTTTACGACCGGCTTCTTCCTCGGGAAACCGGATGAAAAGGACCTTTCCTTCCGAGATTCCGATGTCCGAAAGGGTGCCGTGTATCTCGGTACGGTCCTCGGGATCGCCTCGGACGGGAGCGCGATGATCACGCAGAAAAACAAGCTCTCGGTCGGAGAGGAGATCGAGATCATGAAGCCGGACGGAAGGAATATACGCGCGCGGATCTTACGTCTGCGCGGAGAAACGGGACTGGATATGGAAAGCGCCCCGCGCCCGAAGGAAACGCTGTATCTGACCTTGAGCGAGCCCGCCGACGGGTTTGATGTGTTAAGAAGAGTTTGAGTCAGGAGGAAGTCATGAGCCAGGAAAAGGAAGCAAACGAAAGATACGTGGCCTATGTAGGAACCTACACCCACGAAAACAGTCTCGGCATCCATCTCTACGACCTGGATATCGAGAAGGCGAGGATGACGGAGCGGAAGGTGATCCCGATCAACAACCCCTCCGACCTTGTGATCTCGAAAAACCAGAAATATCTGTATTCCATTGCAGACGAGGGCGTGCAGGCCTTCCGTATCCAGCCGGACGGCGACCTCCTTCCGATCAACAACAAATGGATCGGGGGTATGCGGGGCTGCTACGTGGAGGTGGACGATGAGAACCGCTATCTCTTTGTCGGCGGATATTATGACGCCAGAGTAACCATGATGCGGCTGGATCCGGATACCGGCGAGATCATCGGGATCGCCGACGGGATCTTCCACAAGGGCATGAGCCGGAACGTGGCCCAGCGGAACTTCGTACCCCATGTGACCTGTGTGAAGCTGACGCCGGATCAGAAGTTTTTATGCGCTGTGGATTCGGGGCTGGATCAGGTAAAATTTTATCGCATTGATTACGAAGAGGGGAAACTGATCCTGGTGGATATCCTGCGCTGCAACATGGAATCCGGACCCCGTATGATCCGCTTCAGCAAGAACGGGAAATTCGCTTACATCCTGCATGAGCTTTCCGATGTGATCGAGGTCTTTACCTATACCGGAACAAAAAAGATTCCCGAGCTGGAGCGTATCCAGACCGTGCCGACCAATACCGAGAAGGATCCGGAGCATGTCTGCGCGGCGTCCGGGATCGAGATCTCCGCTTCCGGAAATATTATGATCTGCACAAATGCGGGACTGAATTCCGCGGCGGTCTTTTCCGTAAACCAGGAGACCGGAGAGCTGACGAGGATCTGCGAGAACAAGATCAGCGGGGACTACCCGAAGATGCTCGGAATCTACCCGAACGAAAAATACTTTATGAGCCTGAACCACGAAACCAATGAGATTACGACGATGCGATTAAACTATGAGGAAGGGTATTTTCTGATGGAGGCGAAGCCGGTTCCTATTGAGAAGCCGAATTGTGTGGATATTTATAAGCTGCCGTAGCTTATGTGAAATCAGCGGGGGTGTCTCCGCTGATTTTTTTTGGCCTTCCGGACGGAAATCGGGTGTCGGATATACTTCCACAATCAGTTACTGACATTGCGGTGTGAACAGTAACGTCCGGGAGGCCATTTTTTATGAAACATTATGGCTGCGCGGACGGAAATCGTGCGGCGGCACGGTGAGATCATTTCGCCGCAGGACCGCTCTCGCTACCGGGAAAAGCGCAGCGGTACTAA
>JAFSXC010000041.1 GCA_017450105.1 Lachnospiraceae bacterium
ATCGCCGGCAAGCCGACGATTCCGTTAAGTGCCGGCGTTTTCCACATTCCTGCGTTGAAACGATCACACCCTGCCGCCACCCGATTCCCTGGCTTATTGACTGTTAACGCCAAAGCGAAGGCCAAAAACCTCTTACTTCACCCTTTTCCTGTACTCCGTCGGATTCTCCCCGGTTTCCTTGCGAAACGTCCGGCTGAAGTAGAACTGGTCGGGATAGCCGACGAGCTCGCCGACGCGGGCCACGCTCTCCTCCGTCATAGCGAGCAGCTTCTTTGCTTCCTTCATACGAAGCGACGTCAGATACCGTACCGGCGATTCGCCGCGAAAGCGCGTGAAGGTACGGCTCACATACGCGGAGCTGTAGCCCAGCTCCTCCGACAGGGCCCCGAAATCGATCTCTTCGCGGAAATGGTTCTTCAGATATTTTTCCACGCACATCACGACCTCCTCGGCACTCCGCTTGGAAAGGTCGTCCTCCTCAAACTCGTAGTCCTTCTGGAAATGAAGCAAAATCCTCCCGAGCACGCGCTCCAGGTCCTGCACATTCACAGGCTTTAAAAGATAGTCAAACACACCCTGCCGGATCGCCTCCTGAGCATATTCAAAGTCGGCATACCCGGTCAGGATCACGGTCACGATCTCCGGATAGTGTTCATGAATCTCCTTGGCCAGCTCCAGTCCGTCCATCTCCGGCATCCGGATATCCGTAAACACGACCTGGATCCCGCCCTCCTTTAGAGCCTCCAGAGCAGATTTTCCCTCGGCGCACTCCTTCACCACATGAAACCGGTCGTCGGTCTCAGAAAGCCTTCGGATCACGGACTGTCTGAGCAGTGCCTCATCATCCGCCAGCAGGCAGTGAAAATGCTTAATCTTCATTTCGGATATGCCCTCCCACAGTTACGAATGCACCGCCTTCCTTCCGGTTCCCGAAGTCAAACACGAACAGGATCCCGTCCAGAAGGTAAAGACGGATAAAGATATTTAAGATCCCCATGCCCTCGATCTTCAGGCTCGGAAGCGTTCCGGTGGCGAGGATCTCATCCATGTTTTTGCGCAGCTTTTTATCCACCTCGGGATCAAACCCGGGACCGTTGTCCAGCACCGTGATCGCCCACTCGCCTTCGTCACGTAAGCCCCCCTCCACCACGATCTCCCAGGGCGGCCGTTTCGTCGTCACCGACTTCACGGCGTTTTCCACCAGAAGCTGGACGCAGAGCTTCGGAACCAGGCAGTCCAGGATCTCATCCTCAATCCGATAGGAAAAGGTAAGGTCCGTCTGATACCGCCGCTTCATGCAAGAAAGGTAGCGGTCGACCTGCTCCATCTCCTCCTCGACCCGGATCCGCTGCTCCCGGTCTGAGGAAATGTAACGAAGAATGGACGTGATATCCTGGCACATGGCGGATACCTGGTCGATCTCCCCGAGATCCGCCATCTCTCCGATCGTGGAAAGGGAATTATAGAGGAAGTGCGGGTTCATCTGGGACTGAAGCGCCAGCATCTCGGCCTGTACCTCCTGCTCCTTCAAAGTCAGCATCGTCCGCGTCGCCGCCTCCTGCGCCAGGATGCTCTCATTCAGGGAATCCGTGAGCTTGTCCAGCTCCCGGATGCCCGTCTCCTTTTCCCCGATGCATTCAAATTTTTCATGCGGAGAGGACAGAAACGAATAGATCTGCTGCACGGGATCGCTTAAGCGCCGCGACAGGGAAGCCGCCGCGACAGCGCTCAGTCCGAACAGCAGAAATCCGAGAAGCAGGGTCCACCCCAGCGACCGGTACACCGGCGCCATGAAAAGAGAGGTATCCATGGCCATGACCACGGTCAGGCCGTCCTTCTCATCCTCAGAAAACGACAGCACCTGCTTTTTTCCGGTAAGGGTGTTTAGGACCTCCGTCCTGCTGCGGTGCGGCAGATAGGAAAATGCCTCCCCGGCCGGATAGATCTGCCTCCCGTCCTGATCGTAGACCACCACCGCCGCCTCCCGTTCGCTGACCGGCACAAGCGCCTGGGAAAACACCTCATCATAATATTGCTTGACCTCGATAAAGCCGATCGGGATATGCATATCGTTGTAGAACATGCGGCACAGGGAAAAATAGAGTCTGTCCTCCTTCACACCGGCCGCCCTGGACAGCGCCGGATCCGCCGCCGGAGCATGGACATATTTTTTCCCGGCCAGGCCCACCACCGCCTCATACCAGGGGAGCTCGGACGCCGGCCCGGTCAGATCCCCGCTGTAATTTCCGACCCCGTATCCCCCTGCCGAAACATCATAGAGATTCAACTGCCGGATCGAAAAATCGAAGCCCTTCAGCGCGATCATGGCGCTTCCGAGGCGCTGCCGGGCCCTGTTTTTCTCAAAGGCGGTATCCGCTGAAAGATATTCCGCGAAATCCTCCTTTAGATCCTTGGAGGCGATGGAATACAAAAGGATCGTATCCATTTTCTCCATGGTCTGCTTCAGATTCCCGGCCACGGCCTCGCAGGCGCTCATCATTTCCTGCGCAGCCGCCTCCTTCGCGTTATGATACTGGAACTGGGTAAAGCTGAAGGTCAGGATCCCGAGGAAGGCCGCGGACAGAAGCAGGAAGGAGCGAAGCAGGATCCGGCGGATGCTTCTCGCTTTTTTCATAGAACAAGCTCCATGCGCTCTCCTTCATAGCTTCCTTCGTATTTCAGAGTATCGACCAGATAAATACGGATCGGTCGCTTCGTCTGCATCCCCGGAAACGAGCCGCTGCGCTCTCCGATGGTAAGCTTCCTTTCCCTGTCCGACCACGAAATAACCACGGTTTCGTATTCGCCGTTTTCATAGCCGTAGCCGTCCCCGCTGTCATCATAATAGACAAATTCCCCGTTTTCTCCGGGATATACATGAAGCTCCAGCGGCGTCTCCACCTTCTCCTGTGCATAGGACAGGCCCTGCTGAAGAGGAAGGATGCTTCCTGCGCGTACAAAGAGCGGCATGCGGTCAAGCTCCGCGCGTACGGTAACCGAGTGGACTCCCTTGTAGCAGTCCCCGGTCCAATAGTCATACCAGAGCGTGCCCGACGGGAGATAGCATTTCCATACCTTCTCCTTATGCAGCGGCGTACTTTTCGCTTCATAGTACATCGGCTCCGTCACGGGGCAGACCAGAAGCGCCCTTCCGAACAG
Source organism: Lachnospiraceae bacterium (assembly GCA_017450105.1). Taxonomy (GTDB): domain Bacteria; phylum Bacillota; class Clostridia; order Lachnospirales; family Lachnospiraceae; genus RUG12461. Next base: position 3,160 of record JAFSXC010000041.1, read on the forward strand.
ATATTCCTGATGCTCCGCAGCGGAGCGTTTGTCGTCCATAAAGTCAAACATAAGGCTTCTCATCATCACACTCTGATTCAGCCTTACCTGGCCCGCCAGAGAATAGATATAGGGTATGAAAAGATAACGAAGGCGCAGATACTTTTCGATGGCATCGTAGAAGGGCGTCCCCGGCTCCCCGAAGTTCCAGATTTCCCGCGGCGTATCGGTCCCGTGGGAGCGGAACATCGGGAGGAAGGTCCCGAGCTCGAACCACCGGACATAGAGCTCACAATAGCCCTTGTCCTTCACCCCGTCATCGTACCTGCCCCTCCAGAACCATTTCGGCGTCGGATCGGTATTGCAGCCGCAGCCCCGGTTTTCCCATTTTTCGCCGACCGTAAAGAACCCGCCAATATCAAGAGTCCACCAGGGATAGCCCGAGATCGCCATGTTCAAGCCCTCGGTGATCTGGCGCTTCAGGGTTTCCCAGGAGGCATAGGTGTCGCCGGACCAGACCACGGCCCCGTACTTCTGGGCGCCGGCATAACCGGAGCGGGTAAGATTTAAGACCCGCTTTTCCTCTGTCGTCCTTCTCTGGTTTTCAAAAATCCCCCTGGCATGCTCCAGTGCATAGGCGTTTGCCCTCTCCCGGGGGAGATATTTCGTATGCTCCTCCCCGACGATCTGATACCGCTTCCAGGGCTCCCGCTTGATCTCTCCGCCCCAGTCCGGCCCGCTGAAGGGCTCCGTGGAATCACACCAAAAGGAGTCAAAGCCCCGGTCAAAAAGCCCCTCCTTTACCTGCTTCCAGTAAATCGAGCGCGCCTCCTCATCAAAGGCATCGTAGGTCGCGAGGTCATTTAACAGATGTCCCGCGGCAAGAAGCTCCTCATAATCCGCCGTTCCCGAATTCATATTCGGCCAGACCGAGACCATGGTGTGGACGTGCATATCATGGATCTCCTTCGCCCGTTCCTCCATGTCCGAATAGCGCGCAGGGTCGAGGTGCTTATTTCCCCACTGGTCCTTTTCCCAACTGTTCCAGTCCTGCACGATGCAGTCGATCGGAAGCTTCAGGTCCCGGTAATGCCGTACCGTATCCGCAAGCTCCTTCGCCGAATAATACTGTTCCTTTGACTGGACAAACCCGAACGCCCATTTCGGAAGCATCGCCGCTTCTCCGGTAAGACAGCGGAAGCCCCTGATGATCCGGTCCGCATCGGGCCCGTAGATCACATAATAGGTAAGGGAGCTTACGCAGTCAAAGTACATACCCGTATAGGCTTCATCATCATGAAAGGTCAGAAGACACTCCGCGTCAAAATAGATTCCGTAGCCCTTAGAGGACAGAAACATCGGCATCGGGATCCGCATATTATGCTGATAGAGGTAGTGGGTATGTCCCCGGTAATCAAAGACCCCGTCCTCCGCCTGGCCGAACCCGTGGATCGATTCGTCCTCCGAAAACCGGAAGGTAAGCCTCCCCTGATACGCCTCGTGGTCCTTCACCTCTCTCAGGTTATCGATGAAGTTCCGTTCCCCGTCCACGGTCTTTACCCGGCGGATCACGGGCTCTTCTCCCTCCGTCGTATATTTCATGACCGCAATCTTCGTAAATTCGCTTTGTCCCTCCTGCAAAAGAAGGGCTCCGTCAGCATACCAGGCGATCTCCCCGTCCTCATTTGCTTTCGCGGACAGGTCACCGGCCTGGATAAAGGTCTCCCCGGTCTTCTCTTCCCCGTCAAAGCGCAGCGTGCATTTTATAATGTTTGTCTGAATCTTCGTAAATGTTCTTGTTCCCTTCATGCTTCCTTCTCCTTCTTTCTTTTTCAACGGGTAACTGTTCCGGTCCCTGTCCCGAGCAGTTACTTCAACGGTCCGATATGCTTCTTGTACAGCCTGTAGAAATTGGACATATTGTGAAAGCCGCTTTTCATCGCGATCTCGGTCATGCTGTCCTCGCCTCTTGCAATGAGCTCCTTCGCCCGGTTCAGCCGCAGGAAGGTGACGTAATCGCTGAAGCTTCTGTTCGTCACTTTTTTAAAATAGGCACTGAAATAGGTGGGACTCATAAAGGAAAGCGCCGCCACCTGCTCCAGAGTAATGGTATTTGTATAGTTTTCGTTGATGAAGTTTAGAGCCTCCTCAAGCCGCCGTATCTTCTTCCTTTTCTCCGCCAATGCCTCCTCGTAGTGGGAATCCTGCTTCTCAAAATAGCGGATCAGAAGGATCAGGATCTTCAGGATATCGGAGCGGATCACACATTCGTACCCGCTTTCGGACCCCTTCGCTTCCTCCAGGATCTCCTGCATCAGAACGAGGATCTTATGGTTTCTTTCATCCTCCGCCTCGATCCGGTTTTGAAACCCGCTGCCGAGAAAAAAGACGGGATGGAAATACTCCTCGGCATAGTAGTTGGTCTGCTCCGCCAGAAGGTTCGGAAGAAAGATCAGAACCAGCACGTCCATAACGCCGCTCCTGACCTCCCAGCCATGGGGCTCCTCCTGATTGAAGATCACGATGTCCCCGGCTCCTACCTCATAGCTTTTGCCGTTTACATAGTAAACTCCGCTTCCCGATTCAATATAGGTGATCTCACAGAAATCGTGATAGTGAAAAAGCTCCGGCCGGTTCTCGCTTTCCTTCAGAGCGTGGTGTCTGACCAGATAGGGAGCCTCCTCCTTCAGAACCGTTTCGTCCCGACAGAAAACCATAATACAACCCTCCGGATAAGATTATACTCCAGAGGGGTTTCTTTTTACGAGAATTTTTTTACGAAAGCCTCCAGACCTTCCATTGCATCCCTGTGAAGCGCGTAGCGGAAAAAGGAGTCTCCGCGCACTCCCTTGATAACAAAGTTATGGCTCTCGATCTTGAAAAAAGGCTTTTTGAGCTGTTTCATGTAGAGAAAGGACCCGCCGGTACCGCGCATACCTTCGATATCCTCATCGGAAAGCGCCTCCTCGGTCAAAAGGTCAAAGGCGTCCCAGCCGCTTTCCGTGCAGGCCTCCAGGGATTTTCTTCTGTCAACGATCTTCAAAGTATCTCCTCCATGGCACCAAGAAGTGTTTCTATTTCCTCAATCGTATTCGACCACCCGACGCTGATCCGAAGCGTCCCTTCCGGCACGGTTCCCAGATATTCATGGATCAGGGGCGCGCATTGAAGCCCCGCGCGGGTCACGATCCCGTAACTGTTCTGCAGGATGTAGGCCAGGTCCGAGGGCTTCAGCGAAAGCGGCTGTACGCTCACCACCGGGCCCTGGTCCTCTCCGGCATCGATGAGCCGGAGGCCGGGAAGCGCTCTAAACCCCTCCTTTAAGCGGCCGGTCAGCTCCTTCTCCTTTTCCCGGATCCGGGGAACCCCAATGGAAAGAAGAAGCTCTGCCGCGGCCGAAAGCGCCGCGATCCCACAGGCATTCTGGGTTCCGACCTCAAGCTCAAAGTCCCCGTCCTCATATACGATCCGGCGCGAATCGAGCCCCGTCCCCCCGAATTTTGCGGGAACAAAGGGCACCCCGCTTCGAAGATAAAAGCCCCCTGTTCCCTGGGGCCCGAGCAGGCTCTTATGTCCGGTAAAGGCCACCGCGTCTGCCCTCCAAAGGTCCGCCTCCACAGGAAGGCAGCCGGCGCTTTGGGAGGCATCCACCACAAACAGAAGGCCATAGCGCTTCGCGATCTCACCGATCGAAGCCATCGCCTGCACCGCCCCGGTCACATTGGAGCAGTGGTTTACCACAATGGCCCTTGCTTTCCCCTTTTTTGCCGCTTCTTCAAACAGCGCCGGGTCCAGAAGGCCCCTTTCATCACAGGGCAGCACCACCGGCTCTCCCTTTATCTGCGTAAGATTATAAAGCGGCCGCAGAACGCTGTTGTGTTCTGTTGCGGTCGTTATGATCGAGGGCGCCGGGACTTTAAGCCCCGCGAAGAGAAGGTTCAGGCTTTCGGTGGAGCCGGAGGTGAAAAAAATACGATCCGTCTCCCCGGTCCCGAGAAGCCGGGCGAGCCGCGCTCTGCAGGTCCCGAAAATCTCCCCGCTATCAGAAACGCCCGCACTCCGGAATTGTCCGGAGGGCAGGCCGTTCATCGCTTCCATGTATGCAGTTTTCACCTCCTCCGGCTTCGGCCAGGAGGTAGCGGCATGGTTGAAATAAATCATATTTTATCCTTCGATAACCTTGAAGCCCATGTATCCAGAAAGCTCCTTCAGTTGCTTTACATAATCGCCGAAGGCCAGTACCTGGTGATGACCGAAGCCGGCCAGCGTATGCATATAATGCCTGGCATCGTCCATCTGGATGTAGTAATAGGGGCTGCAATACACGTCGTCGTATTCGGTACGGATGACCTCGCCGGTTTTTACGCACATCGTGTCTCCCATCGGATTAAACCGTCCGAGGGTCACCTTGTCCTCATCGTTCTCCGTAAAGTCGATCTGGAGCTTTCCGCCGAAGCCCTGACCGGTAAAGGCCCACAGCTTATAGCTCAGGTTCTTTGTTCCGTAGCCGTTCATCTGGAGCGCCGGGACCGCATGATGGATCCGAAGGAGCTCGTCGGTCTCATGGTTCGGATTGCCCATGAAGCAGGGGCGGTTTCCGAGGTACTGCATAATGGTCATCGCCGTCAGAGCGTTTAAATCCTCCTCGCAGCCGCTCGGGATCCCCTCGTCCTTTAACAGGGAATGGCACATGCAGGGAGTAAACTTCCGGTTCTGCGGGATCTCGGAGGTGCAAAGCTCATGGCAGGCCGTTGTAAAGGCGTTGCACTGATAAACCTCCATCATCTTCTTCGCGGCCAGATAGTATTTAATGTCGTTTAAGAACCACTCCGTATTGACCTTCGTATCGGAGGAGCCGGCGATGATCCGGTCTGCGATCGGCTTCGCTTCCTCATCCGTAACCTGGTCCATATACTTTACGATCTCATAGAACGGAAGCTTGATGACCTCGAGACCGTATTTCTGACGCAGGATCTCGGGATCCCGGATCAGAGACTGGATGCCGAAGGTGGGCTGGGCCGCTGCGGACAAACATAAAACTCTTGTGCAGGCCACTGCCTTCCTTACCCATAAATAATGCAGGATTTCATTCAGGTCCTGAACATCCATGGCCACATAGGCTTCGACGCCGATGCTTCGGCAATAGGCAGCAAAGTCGATGCCCTCGTTTCCGTTCTGCATGATGACGACAGGCTTTTTATAGCGCTCCAGCTTCGGGATCCGCCAACCCATGCATAAGAAGATATCGGCCTTATCCATATCCTCTTCGATCTTCGCATACACCTCCTCGGACACCACGAACTTCTCGTCATACCGCGCATCCACCATCGGAAGCATTTCCACATTGGCGGTCACCTTTTCCAGTTCCTTCCCCATCTCCTGGAAATACTTATCCGCCGCCGCGCTCTCCGCTTCCTTTGTCATGTCCTCCTTATGCCCTGCTCTACAGGGCCCCTCCCAGAAATGGGAATGGGTAAGACACCCCACGATCGGACGCACCACAAGCTTTTCTTCCATAGCCGGTTTCTTCATCATTGTAAACACCCTCCGTATAGTTAATTAATAAGCTGTCATCATTATACGGAAAAGAAAGCGGTTGATTCATCTACAATCTTATTCTGTTTGTATGCAATTTTACCCCTTTTCCTTCACTCCCTTTAAGAGCATATAGGTATCCCGGTAGGTTTCCTGGCGGCCGACCGTAAGAAGGAAGTCCATGTCCCGCCTAACCTCCCCCCGGTCAAAAAGCTCCATGAGCCAGGGGGCATAGCGTTCTCCGCTTCCCTCCTTTACCTCCTTCACATAGTCATCGATCGTCTTGCCCTTGTTGTAGCTTCGTCCCACGGAGTCCGTAGCGGCATCCATGCAGTCGGCGCACTGGACGAGGTCGATGATCGTCTTGACCGGGCTGTCCGCGGTTTTGAAGTCGAAGGGATAGCCCTTGGAGTCATCATAGAAGCGGTGGTGGCCGAGCGCAACCTCCGCATAAGCTCTGGTGGATTCGTACTTCATCAGCATCTCATAGCCCGTCTTCGGATGGGTCTTGATGATCCCGAATTCATCGTCCAGGAGTCTTCTTCCGTAGACAAAAATCGTATCGATAATCGGGATCTTCCCGAAATCATGGCAGACCGCGGCATGCCAGGTATAGGATAAAAGCTTAGCGCGGTCCTTTTTTACAGCCTCTTCGTCCTCACAGCCGCAAACCCCGATCAGAAGGTCCGGCCGGATCTCCACCAGATACGAGCACAGGCATACCGAGATCTGCCCCACCATGCGGGAGTGGATGTAGGTCGGCGGATGGAGCGCCGCCAGGGATTGAAGCGCAAAATCCTCAAACGTGATCCCGCCGGCCACCTCGATAAAGCCGTGCACCACCTCCGAAAAGTATTCCATCACAAAGCTCAGAGCGCCCGCGTTCGGCATATGGAACATATAGGCGCTGATCCCATGGTACAGGCGCTTGATCAAAAACGTATCCTCTGCCGTAAGCTTTCTTCCCCGCAGGATGGAAAAGATCTCCAGAGGGATCAAAACGTTGGTAAAATTCCCGTCCGGGCTGAAATCTCTCCGGTCACGCTTATCATAGGTTTCCATCATGACGCTCCGGTACTCCTCCTCGGAGATGATCCCGGCGAGGAAGCGGTTTCTCGCACAGAAGAAGCGCATCGAAAAAATCCCGTTCAGCTTGTTAAAATATTCCGGATCCGTGGCGGTAAGCCGCTCCGCCTCATCCGCGGCCCAGACGATCCGCTTTAGCTGGTCCTTCGTAAACGCGCGGATATTTCCCATATCCGTCCCCTGAAGAATATAACCCAGGGTCCGGATCTTATAATACTTCCAGTCAAAATTCGGAACGGCCTCCTGGTAGAAGGGATCCTCCGGGATCCGGTAAAGCCTCTCCAGAAGGTCCAGATTCCTCTCGTTCTCCTCCTCATTATCCGACCGCTCATAGAAGGAGGTCGAGAACCGGGCGTTGGTAAGCGCGAGCTCTCTCAGCTCCTCGTCCCCGATCTTTAAGAAGTTTTCCTTCTCGATCAGATTCAGGAAGAAATCCCCGATCTTTAAGCCCCGTTCCTTGTATTTATTGCTGAACGACCGGTCGGAAAAGATCCGTTCGGTCATATTCATCAGGGAATAATTCGCAAGAATTGCCCCGTCCATCCGGCAGATCTGCTCCTCCAGCGTCCCATTCTCCAGGGCGTCCTTTGCGAGCTTCTCCGAGATCAGCGCCATGATCGGGAGATCCAGATTTTCAAAATCCGTTACCTCCTCGGCAAGGCTAAGGAGCTTCTCGCTGAACTCGCTCATTTCCTCAACGATCTCACCGGACAGGACACTATCCGATTCCAGCAAAGGATACAGCACATCATCCAGCATCCTCCGGTTTTCCCCGGCCAGCCTTCCGATGGTTTCAAAGTTATGCTTCAGCCGTTCGCTGTAATCGTCGGCATCATCAAAATCGTAGAGCTCAGGCGAGCTCAGCTCCCGGATCTTCGCCATCCGCTCCACGAACTGTTCAAATTCCTCTTTTTCCAAAGACATAGCATTTCTCCAAAAAACAACAACACTTTGTCTATTATAGCTTTTTCCGGGGAAAGCTTAAAGACTTTCTTCCAGAATCCGTCGAAATACTTTTTCAAAGCTGTACTTTTCCTTCGCCTTCCTGTGTCCGTTTTCGGCAATCCGCGCCCGTTCGCTCTCATGAGAAAGGAAATAATCGATCTTTCGGATCAGATCCTCCGCATCCTCAAAATAGACAAACTCCTCTCCCGGCACAAAGGCCTCGGCCAGATCCGCCTGGTAATTCGAAAGCAGAAAGCCTCCCGCGCCGAAGATATCCATGCAGCGAAGCGGGATCCCGCTTTTGATGCTGCGGAGCGAGATGTTCAGATTGATGCGGCTGTTATGGAACACATAGGGCATCTCATTATAGTAGTCCGTGATCCCCATATTCACCGCTCCCGGGATCCTCGCGTCCGGATCCAGCGTAAAAAGCTTCAGCGGAAACCGCTCCCCCACCTTCGTCAGCAGCCTTTCCCTCTCCATCGCCGTCAGCTTACGCGCAATGTAGTAATTCGCATAGCCATAGGCCTTTGATTCCATACCATCGGGATAGGCTTCCACCGGCTCCGCCTTTTCCAGCTTCTCCACAACCTCATCCGTCAGGAGCTCCTCAATGAAGCTGTAGCCGCTGACCAGAAGCTGCGCTTCCATAATTCCGGATAAAAACCCCCGCATATAGGGCTCGAGCTTCCCGTTCAACTGGTCAAACAGGTTATATTCCTCATTATACAGGGCCCCCACGAAGGACACCTCGGCCATCGTACGCTTCCTGTCATAGGGCTTTTTCAGCATCGTCCGGATCACGTCGGAATTGACCGGCAGCACCGTATAATGTACCGTCTCGATCCCCCTTGCCCTGAGTTCCTGACACACGGCGTTGTCGAACAGGTAGACGTGGTTGGTCGGGTACAGGAGGCGGCGGGAATACAGCTTTACAAAGGGGCTGTCATACACAATCGAAATGTAGGGAATAGAATGCCTGTGGCAGCCCTCCGCAAACAGAGGATAGAAATTATAGGAAAACGCAAAGTCAAAGCGCCGTTCCTTTGCCGCCGCATCGAAGGCTCTGTCAAAGTCCGGGCTTTCCCGTTCAAGATAATCCTTATGGGAAAATTTCGTCAGCCGGCAGGAAAAGGTTTTTTCCAGCGTCAGCATACAGTCCACGACCCCGAAGCAGGGCCAGTCGAGATACAATACGTTCATGGCTTCCCTCCTTCGGCTATTATACAGAATCCCTTCCTGCACGGCAACCGGGGGAGGGATTATGCTTATGGCCTCCCGAACGGAAATCGGGTGGTGGCCCGGTGTGGTAGGTTCGACGCAGGGACCAGG
>JAFSXC010000042.1 GCA_017450105.1 Lachnospiraceae bacterium
AAGCGGCCCGGCCGGAGCAGAAAAAACTGCTTCTCAACTGGAGCAGGGAGCTGTATGGAAAGACCTTCTTTATGTGGGATTTCTTCCACGATGACAAAAAAAAGAAGCTGGAAGAAGGGCTTACCCGGGATACGGAAAGGAACGCAGAGCTTGTAAATTCCTATGCCGACCGTCTGAAGGAATTTGGCCGGCTGATAAAGCTTTACAGCGAATCGTTTGTTTATGTGACTATGCTCCTTGACCGTGAGGACGTACCTGCGGAGGAGAGCAAAAGGCTGACGGCGCTTTTGCAGAAGATCGCGGAGGCACCTCAGGCTGTCGGCGCGGAGGATATGCTGACGGAAGAGATGAAACGGATGCAGGATTTTGTGCTGGAGCTTACCGGAAAGGAGACGGAGTCTCCCGTGGAAGGGGACCGGGAAACGCAGGTCCTGACTCTGCTTTCCTACATCGATCAATCCAGGCTGGAGGAAATGAAGAAGCTTTCCTCCGGTCATATAGCAGCACCTGTCCAAAAGGAAAAAGAGCCTGCTCCCGCAGAACCCCCGGAGAGGGAGGAGGAGAGAAGAGCAGGCGCGGAAAAGGCAATGCAATACTTATTCCGCAATCCGAGATACAAAAGACAGACCCTCCGCCTTCGCATCCTGAAGGGACAGGACCTGTCTCCGGACAGAAAAGAAAAGAACCGTCATGACGGAAAACCGGTCGAGCGCGCAATGGACCGGATCGAGACGATCGAGAGTCTGAACCGTCTTATCAGGGATATCTTCGAGGCCGTCCGTATGGAACCGCCACTCACCTTCTATGCTTACAAAAAATCCCGGCTTTCTTCGGATTCCGACTTTCCTCTGACCGAAATACAGGAGCTGTACCAAAGCTATCTGAAAACCTTCTTCCGGGACATTGCCGCCAGCCAGGGAGGAAAGGACGCTCTTGCCGTCCCTCAGAGCTTTCAGGGGAAAAAGTATAAAACCTGGTCCTCCCTGGCCGCTCTTCTCGGAAAGCAAAGCCTTTCCTACGGCGTGGATGCGGAGCTTGCCGAAATGACCGAGCTCATGGGAGAGGGCCTGTATACGGAAAAGGAGGAGGACTTCCGGCAGGCTCTGTCTGCGGCCTATGAGACGGTCGGGGAGAAGAAGGAGCCGGAGGAAACGGAAAAAACAGAACGGTTTGACCGCCGCTTTCAGGAGGTCCTTTCTTACGACGGCAATGACTGGTCCGTGCTTTTTGATATCCTGAAAAAGAACAGCAAATTTTTAGGACACCTCTGGGAGGATACGGATGAGGAGTTTTCGCATTTCCTTGGGAAGATAACTCCGGCCATACAGGCGGTTTGTGAGGAATTAAAGCAGCATATCTATGTGGATCAGTATCTGATCGAACGGGAAAAGGAGATCCATAAGCTGGTCCTCGGCGGGGAGACAAAGAACGTTTCCACGGTTCTTGCGCTGACGGAGCTGGACCGCGCGATCGAGGCGACGAAGATCCGGGGAAAGACCTTTCATGAGCTGCTTCGAAGAGAATTGTCCATGAAAAAGAAGGTCGGCCCGCTGGATGCGTTATACGGGTCGCTTGTCATGGATCTGGTGACCCGGCTGGGCACCTCCGTTGTACTCGAACCCCAAAGGCTGAAGGAAAAAAAGGAGACCCTTCTGGAAAACCTGAAGACCCTGATGAACGCTTTTGACCGGGCTTCTGACGACTTTGGACTGCCCGGGCAGGAAAGAAGCGCTCTGCTCTGGACCGTGGTGCAAAACGATAAGGAAAGGCTGCTTCTGGCATCGAAGGAGGATTACAGAAGCGGTATCCGGGAGAGTACAAAAAAAGAGCTGGACCGGCTTCTGAAGGAATACCTTCCGGCGAAGGAGGCAAAGAAAACAAAGACTCCCGAAATCGAACGGCGCAAGGAGATCGCTGCGCAGAAAAAGTCGGGAAGGGAGCTTTACAACATATTGCTCGATGAAAGCCAGAAGACCTTTTCCCTTCTTACGATAAAGGAGATCGACGAGACTTTGCTCGATGAAACGATCTGGGAGGAGATAAGGGAGATTACAGCGCTTTATGCCCGGTTTACGGCGGATCCCTTCCTGGAAAACCTGTATCGCGCCATATTGAAAAGAGTGACGTTAAGCGCGGTGAATAACGACCTCGAAGGGGTTTTGCAGGATAAGAAAAGGCTGTACCGCCTGAGTTATTTTTCGCTTGCCGCGGATTTGGTTTTGCAGGACAGGAAGGAGCTTTCGCAAACGGAGCGGTTTGCCTTGAAAAAGGGACTCTTTGAGTATTTCGCGACCGACCTGCTCCGGAACACGGGGTTTGAAACGGATGACCTTACGGAGGGGATCCGATACTACAAAAAGCGCCTCGGAACAGTCCTTGCGGAAACGGAAGAAAAGCCGGAGACAGTGCGTACCCTTATGGACGATGCCGGAGGCTATACCGGCGTAAAAGCCCCGATGCTTGAAACAGAGGCTGCGTTTAAGGAATATGTGGTCCAATATATCAAGACGTATCAAAAGGATGAGGCGTGGAAAACGATACGTAAACGGATCAGGGATTATTCTACGGATGAGGTACGGCTCTTTACCTATTTCCTGCAGAACTCAGGTCCTACGGAGGTGCTGAAAACGGCGCTGGACCATCTGATCGTAATCCCGCAGGAGGCTTATATAAACCTGGAGGACAGTGCTGCGGTCCTGTCCTTTATCAGGGGAGAGTCGCTTAGCGCGGAGCTTCTCGGAATCCGCTATGAGAAGGTGACGGAAATCCTGAAGCAGGAGGGAGCCCTGCACCGCTTCCTCAAGGCGTCGGAGCTGACGGATGAATGCATAAAGACAGCGGCCCTCAGAAGGAAAAAGGAGGTGGAAGCTCCGAAGGAACCCGAGGATGCATCGGTTGTTGTCGCAGATATGCGAAGGGCCTATAAGACCGCGGAGGAGTGTCTTGGCGAGCTGTGGAATGAGACGGAGCTTACGGATGAGGACAAGCTGTGGCGGTTCTATTCGGTCGTCCGCACCTACAGCGATGTGCTTGACCGGTATCAGCGCTTCGTGGAAGCCGGCCGGATCTCAAAAAAGGTGCAGGAAACCACAGGCACATTGTACGAAGCCTATCGTTTGCTGCGGGAATGCTTTTCCTCGGAAAAGCGCAACCCGCGCCTGGCGGACCGGATCTACAAACGGAATTTCGTTCGAATGATGGGGATCCGCAGAAAGGACGGGAGGAAGGCGCTTGCGATGGACGAGAAGCGTAAGGAGGTCAATCAGATCATCTTTACGCATGCGGTGGAAAAAACCGAGCTGCACAGAAAGCCCGAGAGGCGGATCGAGGATCAGGACGAAAAGGACTTCGCGCCGGACGTTGTGGCGGCCGTGAAAAGGATAGACCGCTGGATCGCAGAAAACGCCACCCGGCGTCACGGGGACTCGGATACGGGCTTTTCCTCGGAGGTTTTGGGCAGACCCTTAAGGGAGCGGCTTTTTGTCTATTTTCTGATCGAGAACGGAAAAGAGAAGATGCCGTCGGAGCTGGATGCGGAGATCGCGGTTTCGGGCTATGTGCCGGATGTTGCTGTCTTTTCGAAGGGGATGAAAAACAACATTCTTCTGCGGGGCCTGAATCTGTTCCGGGAAATCGACCTTGTCAACGATACCGGCTTCTTAAACGCCCTGGCAAAATACGAGACAACAAAGATCGAGGGCGTGCTCCGGCTTCTGGACAACCAGACTCTTAAGCTGGATCAGTATCTGGAAAAGTATGTCGCCGGGATGAAGCCCTATCAGGACCAGACGCTTCCCGAGGAGGTGAAGACCAGACAGCTTTGCTATATTGCCTTTATGAAGGAGGAAACGGCGCTGAGGGCTTTGATCCGGGGGAAAACGGAGAAGCAGCTGCAGAAGGACCCGGAGGTACTGAACCAGGCAGAGCGGCTGGGACATGCGCTGAGCCGTCTTTTGAAGGCCAATGAGGCGGTACAGGAGAAATGGGCGGAATATTCGGAGGAGGTGATAAAGTCCATAGACCAGAAAGCCATGCCCTGGGATTTTGACGGGGAACAGGAGGCATCGGCAATTAAGGATTCGACTGTCGTGGATAAGCTGGCGGGTATTTCTAATCTGGCGGCCTTCCTCAGTACGGCAAGTACCGTGGCTGCCCCGAATCTGAGCGCCGTAGGACGGATACGGAATGCGGCCGTTCTGCTGGAAAAGCTGGGACTGACCCTCGCCAAGGGCGCTACCTATTTTGCGCCCCTTGGCGCGATCGTGGACGGACCGGTCAGAACGATCCTTAAGGTCACCGGAAAGACAATGGCCGGGGGAGCTGCGTTGGCCAAGATCGCGATCTCCGGCGGCCAGCGCGGGATGGTTTCCAAGGCCGCGCCGGGCGCGAAGGAATTCGCGGAGAAACAGGAGAAGGAGCAGGAGAAGCAGCCGGAGGAAGAAAGAGACACGAAGATTCTGCTCACCGATGCTGTAGACAGCACGATCGATATCGAGAAGCGTACCTTAAATGCCGAGATCATCGCCAACGTTATGCGCTTTTTAGGAAGCCCGTTGTCTGTTGGTGCCGCCCTCCTGGGCGCGTTCATGCCCGAAGGACATCTCAGCTCAATCGTCAGCACAGCAAGCGATTTCGTTTCCTTCGGCCGTATGCTCTATACGTTCTGGGCAAGAAAGGATCAGCGGGAGAAGACGATGGACCAATTCTTTGACACAGATGCGCTGTGCGAAAAGGTCTTCCCGATGATCAAGACGATGGATGCGGCGACGGCGGAAAAATACGGGTATTACCCGCATATCCCGACTCCGCTCTTCAAGACCAGGATCAAGGAAAGACTGCGCCATGAGATCCTAAGGCAGATGAAGTTCTCTTCGATGGAGGAGCTGTTTCTGGATATCACCCAGCGCTATGCCGCTGTCCTCTACCGCCATATTTTCTTTGATCAGGCCGGGAATCAGATCCTGGCCAATAATGAAAAGGCGATCGCCGAACGAAGGGACCTTCGCAGGCTGTTCCCGAATCTGAGGTTCACCTATCCCGAAAAACCGGGAGATCCGCCGGGTCCCTGCATCGAGCAGATGGGCTGGAATCTGTCCAGAAGTATAAAATAAAACGGGATTATAGCCTGTAATTGCGGCAGGAGGGCAGAGTATGTTATAATATTGTGCTGAAAGTGACTGACGGAGGCATGGCTTGAAATGCAGCTGACAAAAGAAAAGAAGAAAGGGATTTCGCTTCGTGTTCTGGATATGGCTCTGATCATTGTATCCGTGATCATGTCGGCGGTTATGATCTTCTTTACGTTTCAGATGACAAATACCTTTACGCGCATGTCGGAGGCGACGGAGGAGCATATCCAGCTCGAAAAGGCGGCGCATGAGCTGATGGATGCGTCCGACTATCTGACCGAGAACGTCCAGCGTTTTACCGTGGAAGGGGACAGGCGCTTTATGGACGCCTATTTCGAGGAGGCCTTTGTCTCTTACCGGCGGGAGCAGGCCATCGAAAAAATGAATGTCGATGAGCGTACCGTGCAGGCGGCGAAGGAGCTCCAGGAGGCGCTGGACAGTTCGATGGAGCTGATGCGGAAGGAATACTACGCGATGCGCCTGGTGATCGATGCGAAGGGAATAACGGATTATCCCGAGATCCTGGATTCGGTTACCTTGACTCCGGAGGATGCGGCGCTTTCGCCCGAGGAAAAAATGAATCTGGCGACAAAGACGGTCCTGAATGAGGACTACTATGAGATGAAGGACCGGATCCGCGCGGATATGCAGGAAAGCCTGGATGAGGTCGACACACTGACCTATGAGACGGAGTCCGCAGAGCTTGCCAAGCTGAAGAATGAGCTTCTGGCCGTCCGCGTCATCATCCTTCTGCAGGTTTTGTCCATCATGCTGATGGTCTGGCTTACCTCCCGTATGGGGATCAACCCGATCCTGACCGCGGTGGACCGGATCCGTACCGATAAGCCGATCCCCGAGGTGGGGGCAAACGAATTCCGTTACCTTGCCCATGCGTACAATAAAATGTACGCGGCCTACCGGTCCAGCCTGTCAAAGCTGAATTTCAAGGCCTCCCATGACGAGATGACCGGGGCCTACAACCGCTCGGGCTATGAGCTGCTGCTTTCCAGCATCGACCTTACCGATACCTACATGATGCTGTTTGACGTGGATAATTTCAAATCCATTAACGATACCTACGGCCATGAGGCCGGCGACAAGGCGCTGATCCGTTTCGTACAGGTCTTAAAGAACGCCTTCCGCGACGATGATTATATCTGCCGTATCGGCGGGGATGAGTTTGTGGTGTTTATGGTCCATTCCGGCGAGATCCAGCATAAGCAGATCGCGGCCAAGATCGACCAGATCAATAAAGAACTTGAAACGACGGAGCCGGGGACGCCCCAGATGACGATCAGCGTCGGTATCGGCCGGGGCGTGGATGCGTCTGACCCGGAGAAGCTGTTCGAAAAGATCGACAGCGCCATGTATGAATCCAAAAAGCACGGGAAGCATACCTACACCTTTGCTTCCTGATGCCGGATGCGGATCCTTAGAAAGAGGAGGGCTTTATCATGTTAATGAAGAGGATGACCAAACGTTCCGACATGATCGCATGTCAGCTTTGCAAGGACGCACCCTGCAGCGAGGCCTGCTCGAGGATGGACCCGGCCGGAGCGCTTTTTCATATCTGGTTTGACAATGAGGACGTCGCAGCGCTGAAGCTCCCCGAAAGGTATCTGTGCGCCGGCTGCGAGGCTCCCTGCGAGAAGGCCTGCGTAAAGCCGGGAGAGGTTCCGATCAAGAAGCTGATGGGGGCGCTGATCGAGGAGGTGCGGCT
>JAFSXC010000005.1 GCA_017450105.1 Lachnospiraceae bacterium
AAAAACGACCTGGAGGAGCTGAAGGAGATCCTGCGATCCCATGTAAAATGGACCGGATCGAAGAAGGCGCAGTGGATACTCGATTCCTTTGAGGAATATGCCCCGCGCTTTAAAAAGGTCATCCCCGTGGGATACAAACGGATGCTTGCCCTGATCGCGAAGCAGGAGGAAAAGGGGCTGGACCCTGAGACGGCAAAGATCAACGCATTCCATGAGTTTGTGGGACAGGAGGCGTAACGTGGGAAAAACAACGGGATTTTTGGAATATGAAAGAAGACTCGGACCGGTCCGGCCGGAGGAGGAAAGGAGAAAGGATTTCCGGGAGTTTCATTCGCAGCTTCCTCCCGCGGAGCAGAGGGAGCAGGCCGCAAGGTGCATGGAGTGCGGGATCCCCTTCTGCCAGTTCGGAGGGCTGATCAGCGGTATGATGAGCGGCTGTCCCTTACACAATCTGGTGCCGGAGATCAACGATCTGGTCTATCGGGGAAAGCTGGAAAAGGCATGGAAAAGACTATCGGCGACGCATCCTCTTCCGGAGTTTACAAGCCGGGTCTGTCCGGCGCTCTGCGAAGCGGCCTGCACCTGCTCGATAAAGGATGGGGCCGTAGCCACAAAGGAAAACGAACGCGCGGTGATCGAGTATGCCTGGGAGCACGGTCTGGTGGAGGAGGCACCGCCGGAAAACCGGACCGGAAAGATGGTGGCCGTTGTGGGAAGCGGACCTGCCGGGCTCTCGGCAGCCCTGAACCTGAACCGCCGCGGCCATGAGGTCACGGTCTACGAACGCAGGAACCGGATCGGAGGTCTCCTCCGGTACGGGATCCCGAACATGAAGCTCGACAAGTCGGTGATCGACCGGAGGATCGCGATGATGGAGAGGGCCGGGATCCGCTTTGTGGTCAACGCGGACGTGGGGAAAACCGTTTCCGCCGCCGACCTGAAAAAGGAGTATGACAGCATCCTTTTATGCTGCGGCGCATCTCATCCGAGGGATCTGAACGTACCGGGAAGAGAGGCTGAAGGAATCTGGTTCGCGGTGGATTTTCTGACCGCGGTCACAAAGGAGCTTCTGGACTCCGGCTTTCAGAAAATGCCGTATTCGCTGGCAAAGGATAAGGAGGTGCTTGTGATCGGCGGAGGGGACACCGGCAACGACTGCGTCGGGACCTGTATCCGGCTTCAGGCAAAGAAGGTCACACAGCTTGAGATGATGCCGAAGCCCCCGGTGGAGAGAGGAGTAAATAACCCCTGGCCGGAGTGGCCGAGGGTATTGAAAACGGACTACGGCCAGGAGGAGGCGATCCATGTTTTCGGCGCGGATCCGCGTATCTATCAGACCACGGTAAAGGAGTTTCTCACAGACAAAAAGGGGAAGCTGAAGGAGGCGGTGCTCGTCTCCCTGGAGCCGAAAAAGGACGAAAAAACGGGGAGGACCGTCATGGCACCGGTAGAAGGGTCGGAGCGAAAGGTGAAGGCGGAGCTCGTTCTGATCGCGGCGGGCTTCCTCGGGAGCGAGGCCTATGTAGCCGAAAGCTTCGGCGTGGAGCTTGATCAAAGGACAAACGTAAAGACAGCGGCCGGAGGACATGCTGCTTCGATCGAGGGGATCTATACGGCGGGAGATATGCACATCGGCCAGTCTCTGGTGGTCCGGGCCATCGCGGAGGGGAGGAATGCCGCGAGAGAGGTGGACCTGGCGATGATGGGCTATACAAATCTGTAAAGGAGGGGCATATGACAAAATACATTTTTGTGACCGGCGGGGTCGTCTCGGGCCTCGGAAAGGGCATTACGGCGGCCTCCCTGGGCCGGCTTCTGAAGGCCAGGGGCTTTCAGGTGGCCGCGCAGAAGCTGGATCCTTACATCAACGTGGATCCGGGTACGATGAGCCCCTATCAGCACGGGGAGGTCTATGTGACCGAGGACGGGGCGGAGACGGATCTGGATCTCGGTCACTACGAGCGCTTCATCGACGAAAATCTGACCAGATATTCGAACCTGACCTCGGGTAGGGTCTACTGGAACGTTTTGAACAAGGAGCGCCGCGGGGAGTACCTCGGCTCCACAGTCCAGGTCATCCCCCACATCACCAACGAGATCAAGGACTTTGTCTACCGCGCCGGAAAGGAGACCGACGCGGATATTGTAATCACCGAGATCGGCGGCACGATCGGCGATATCGAATCCCAGCCGTTCCTCGAAGCGGTCCGGCAGATCTCCCTGGAGACCGGCAGGGAAAACAGTCTCTTTATTCACGTCACCCTCGTCCCCTTTCTGCACGGCTCCAACGAGCACAAATCCAAGCCCACCCAGCATTCCGTAAAGGAGCTGCAGGGAATGGGCATCAATCCGGACATCATCGTCCTTCGCTGCAACGAACCCCTCGATCCGGGCATCTTCCAGAAGATCTCCATGTTCTGCAATGTAAAGCTGGACTGCGTGATCGAGAACCGGACGCTCCCCTGTCTCTACGAGGCGCCCCTGATGCTGGAACGGAGCCATTTTTCCGGGGTGGTTTTACGGGAATTGAAGCTGGAGGCGCCGGCTCCTGACCTCCTTGCGTGGGAGCGTATGGTGGACAAGATCCACAGGGCCGAGAAGGAGGTTGTGATCGCGCTGGTCGGGAAGTATGTACAGCTCCACGATGCCTATCTTTCCGTCGCGGAGGCGCTTTCCCATGCAGGCTTTTCCCTGGATGTTCGTGTTGCTATCCGGTGGCTGGATTCCGAGGAGCTGACGAGGGAAAACCTCTCCGAAAAAATGGAGGGGGTTTCCGGGATCATTGTGCCGGGGGGGTTCGGGGACCGCGGGATCGAAGGAATGATCCTGTCGGCGGAATATGCCAGAACGAATAAGCTTCCCTACTTTGGGATCTGCCTCGGGATGCAGATCGCGGTGATCGAGTTTGCGCGGAATGCGGCGGGGATTTCGGATGCCTGCTCCGGGGAGTTTCATGAACCTACGGAGCACAGGGTCATCGATTTTATGCCGGGGCAGTCGGAGGCTGTGGACAAGGGCGGGACGCTGCGGCTCGGGAGCTATCCCTGTGTGATCCGGGAGGGGACGCTTATGCGGGAATGCTATGGGGCAGAGACGATCGCGGAGAGGCATCGGCATCGCTACGAATTTAACAATGATTACCGGGAGGTATTGACTTCGGCGGGGCTCGTGCTTTCGGGGCTTTCTCCGGACGGGACACTCGTGGAGACCGTGGAGCTGCGTGACCACCCGTTTTATCTTGGGGTGCAGTATCATCCGGAGTTTAAGTCCCGGCCGGATCGACCTCATCCTTTGTTTCGACGGTTTGTGGGGGAGGCTTGTAAGGGGTTGGGGTAATTTGGCTGCGCGGACGGGAATCGTGTGTCGGCACGGCGTGATCATTTCGCCGCAGGACCGCTCTCGCTACCGGGAAAAGCGCAGCGGTACTAAACGGAATCGCCGTCAGAGCCGCCGATTCCGTTAAGTGCCGGCGTTTTCCAGGTTCCTGC
>JAFSXC010000043.1 GCA_017450105.1 Lachnospiraceae bacterium
ATCACATTTTTCCCCACAGAGTCAACGCAAAGCGCCGGCGGGTTACCGAACAAAAAAATAATAGTAACACGATAGCTCGTATGTTATAATTGCAATTAATTATGGCTAAATTAAGGAAAAGAGGGATTCATGGAAACCTACGGTCTGCTCAGACACGTGGATGGTGTAGATCAATGAAGGAACTGTTTCGAAGAAAAACGAATCTGAGCGCCGTGCTGTTCTGCGTCGCGGGTATCGCGGTCAATCTGATCCTCGACGCGATCGTAGGCTGGCTGAAGCTCCCGCTGTATCTGGATACGGTGGGAACGGTCGTCGTTGCGTCCATCGGGGGGTATCTTCCCGGCGTGATCGTGGGCTTTACCACCAGTGCGCTGCAGGCGTTATCTGACCCCTCGTCCTTAACCTATGTGGCAGTCAATTGCCTGATCGCCTTATGCGCGGCGTTTTTTTCGTCCCGCGGGGGGGTAAAAAGGATCCGCGGTGTGCTTATAGAGACACTGGTCTTTACCCTGATCGGCGCCGGGCTCGGGTCCATGCTCCAATGGTTCGTCAACGGCTTTTCTTCGGATCCCGGATCCTTAAGCGGGATTCTTTACGAAACCGGGTATTTTGGTCCCGCCGCGGCCCATGCCCTGTCCGGGCTTCTGTCCAATCTTCTGGATAAGGGGATCACTGCGTTTGCGGCCTTTGCCATCGTACATTTCATTCCGGAGAAATTCTATTCCTTCTTCGGTCTTCGTCTGCATCTCCAGAACGAAATTCCATCGACCGATCTCAAAAAGGAAAAAAGCCGTGTAAGAAGGCTTTCCCTGCGCATGAAGGTTTTTCTTGCCCTTTTCTGCTCTCTTACCGCCGTTGCGTTGATCAGCACGGCTCTCAGCGCAAAGCTGTTCAAGAAGATGCTCATCAACGACCAGACGCATTTCGCGCTGGCGGCTGCGACGCTGGCCGCGGGTGCGGTGGAGGGGGACTATGTGGACTCCTACCTGCATACACAGGATAACGCCTGGCGTTATCTGGAAACCAAAAACCAGCTCAAAAAGATCTGGGCAAGCAACCCAGAGGTTTCGTTCCTGTATGTGTACCGGCCGGAACCGGAGGGTTTCCGCGTCGTTTTCGATATCGACACCGAAGCGGTCGCCGGAGACCGGGCGGGAACCCTGATCCCCTACGACGAGGGGTCGGTTCCGTATATAACGAGCTTTCTTTCCGGAAATAAAATTGAGGCCATGATCACACGCGATGAATACGGCTATCTTCTGACGGTGGCGGTTCCGGTTTATGATTCGGAAGGCTCTTGCGTCTGCTATGCATTCGCAGATGTCGATATGACCGGGGCGGAGCTCAACGGCAGAAGCTTTCTGATGGAAATGATCGCAGTATTTTTGGGCTTCTTTATTCTCGTCTGCACCTTTTTCGTCTGGCTCGTGGATTACCATCTCGTCATCCCGATCAATTCGGTCGCCCGGGGCTTGGACCGCCTCGCCCACACCCCCGATGACCAGAGAAGCATGGACGAGGACGTGAAGATGTTCCGGCGCCTCGGGATCCATACAGGAGACGAGCTGGAGGCCCTGTACCGCTCCGCCAGCAGCATGACCAAAAACCAGGCCGAGCAGATGCGGAGCATACGGAGACTTTCCGATTCCACCTCGCATATGCAGGACGGCCTGATCATCACGATGGCGGACCTCGTGGAAAGCCGGGATTCCGATACCGGTGCCCATGTCCAGAAGACCGCCGCCTATGTCCGGATCATCGTCGAGGGGCTGAAGAAAAAGGGATATTATCCGCAGAAGCTGACTCCGAAGTTCATGTCGGACGTGGTCCGTTCCGCACCGCTCCATGACGTCGGAAAGATCAATATTCCGGACCAGATCCTGAACAAGCCCGGGAAGCTCACCGATGAGGAATACGAGATCATGAAGACCCATACGCAGGCCGGGAAGCGGATCATGGAGCGCGCGATCTCCTCGGTGGAGGGAGACAGCTATCTGAAGGAGGCCAGGAACATGGCGGCCTATCATCATGAGCGCTGGGACGGAAAGGGCTACCCCGAAGGGATCCACGGAGAGGTGATCCCTCTCGCCGCCCGCATCATGGCCGTAGCCGATGTTTTTGACGCCTTAAGCTCTCCCCGGGTCTACAAGCAGGCCTTCCCGCTCGAGAAATGCCTTGCGATCCTCGAGGAGGGAAAGGGAACGCAGTTCGACCCGAAATGCGTGGAGGTGTTCATGGAGGCGCTGCCGGAGGTAAAGGTAGTATTGCGGAAGTTTAATAAGGATGTGTAAAGGGGGTTTTTTGTGGCAGTTCGTTTCTTCACAATTTCAACAGAACCGGTCCTGACGGGATCCGTGTCCACCTTCCTGGAGCATCCGGTGATCCGGCTTCTTGTGATCATCGCAGTCGCTATTCTGACCGGCTTTATTGTATGGCAGATCATAAAGCATACCGTGGTCCGAAAGCAGTATGAGGAGATCAAAAAGGCGAAGGAGGATGCCGAACGGGCGAATACCGCCAAATCCCGGTTCCTTGCGAATATGTCCCACGAGATCCGGACCCCGATCAATACGATCATGGGCATGAATGAAATGGTGATGCGCGAGGACCCGTCGGGAGTTCCGAAGCCCTATTATATGTCGATGATGAACTATGCCTTTGATATCCGAAACGCCACCGAGACCCTGCTTTCCCTGATCAACGATCTTCTGGACATGTCCAAGATCGAATCCGGGAAGATGCATCTCGTGGAGCAGGAATACGATTCCGAAGAGCTGCTTCGTTCCATCGTTTCCATGATCCGGATCCGCAGCACGGAGAAGGAGCTTACGTTTGACGTTGTAGTAGACGAGATCCTTCCGTCCAGGCTTTACGGGGACCAGGGAAAGATCAAGCAGATTGTTTTGAACCTCCTTACCAACGCCGTAAAATATACCGAAGCTGGAGGCTTTGCCCTCAATGTTTCGATGGAGGAACGGCAGGACGACCTTTGCGTTCTTCAGTTCTCGGTCCGGGATACCGGGATCGGTGTCAGGGAGGAGGATCTGGAGAAGCTGTTTACAGCCTATGAACGGCTGGACGAGGAGAAGAACAGCGGGATCCAGGGTACGGGGCTCGGGCTGGACATCTCCCGCCGTTTTGCGGAGCTGATGGGCGGCACGCTGATCTGCAAAAGCGAATACGGCAAGGGCTCGGAATTCATTCTGACCGTGACCCAGAGGATCGTGGATACCAGGCCGCTCGGTGTCTTTAAGGAGCATGAGGATACCGGCTCAAGCGGTCCCTATGTGCCGCAGTTCGTCGCGCCGGATGCCGATGTTCTCGTGGTGGACGATAACCCGATGAACCTTACGGTCATAAAGGGTCTTTTGAAGGGCACGCGGGTCTTCGTGACCACCGCCTCCAGCGGCGAGGAGTGTCTGGAAAAGATCCGGGATACCGCCTTCCACATCGTGCTTCTGGACCATATGATGCCGGGCATGGACGGTGTGGAAACGGTGGCCGGAATAAGAAAGGACTATCCCGGGCTCCCGGTGTACGCGCTGACCGCCAATACGACTGCCGGGGAGGAATTCTATAAGTCCAGGGGCTTTAACGGCTATCTTTCCAAGCCCATCGACAGCCTGACCCTGGAGAAGACCATCATGCGCCATCTCCCGGAGGAGATGATGGAAAAGCCCGCCGCCGAGGAAAGCAGGGAGGAGCTGACCGAGATCCCGGAGAACCTGCGCTGGCTCTATGAAACGGAGGGTATTTCGGTCGAGGACGGAATAAAAAATTCCGGCGGCGTTTCGAATTATATCTTTGCTTTGAATATGTTTCTGGATACGATCGACGGGAATGCCTCTGTGCTTCGGGATTCGTATGAAACCGGCAATCTCCGTCTTTATACGATCAAGGTCCATTCGTTAAAAAGCTCGGCGAAGATCATCGGTGCCCTCGGGCTGTCGGCCCTTGCGGAGGCTCTGGAGGATGCCGGGAACCGGGAAGATCAGGCCTTTATCGATGCAAATGCCAATGAGCTGCTTTTGCAGTACGAAGCCTTTCACGAGAAGCTCGGCGGCCTGCAGGAGGAGGCGGATGCAGACGCCTCGGACAAGACAGAGATCCCGGCCGAGGAGCTTCAGGAAGCGTATGGCACTCTTCGGGATGTGATTCCCCAGATGGATTATGATGCGGTGGAAATGATCCTGGAGCAGCTTAAGGACTATTCCCTCCCGAAAGAGGATGCCGGAAGGATGAAGGAGCTCGGAAGGATGCTGAAGGTATTTGACTGGGATGGGATGGAAGCCCTAATCAAAGGAGTGTAAAATATGTATGAAAGTAACAGACCCGCAAACCGGATCATCTTTACCGGTTCAAAGGAAACCTTTCTGACCAGAGTTCTGATGAAAAAGGCGGAGGACTCCGGCGCCACGAGCGTCTTTGTACCCTGGACCGTAAATGCGCTGAACGAAAACCTGAACGAGGCGATCCTGGTCATCCTCTTTATGGATGAGGGGGAAAAGCCCGCGAGCGAGGTTTTTCATTTTCTGATGGATTCCCTGGACGAGAGGAATATGCAGTTCATGGCGGTCGGCAGCCAGAACGAGATCCCGTTTGTTCTGGACCGTGCGCCGCAAGACATGATCTACAAGGTCTTCTATCGTCCCGTGGACAATATGCTCTTCTCACAGACCATTTCCGAATTCATTGCCAAGGCAAGAGCCGGTGAGTTCAAAAAGAGCATTCTTGTTGTGGATGACGATCCGCAGTATCTCGCCCTGGTCAGGGAATGGCTGAAGGAGAAATATAAAATCACGATGGCGAACTCCGGCCTCCAGGCCATAAAATGGCTTGGGAAGAACAAGGTGGATCTGATCCTTCTGGACCACGAAATGCCGGTCACAAGCGGCCCCCAGGTTCTGGAGATGCTGCGCAGCGACCCCGAAACCAGCTCGATCCCGGTCATGTTCCTTACCGGAAAGCGGGACAAGGCAAGCGTAATGGCCGTCGTCGCGCTGAAGCCGGAAGGGTACTTTCTGAAGGGGATTCAAAAGGAGGAGCTGTTGGAAAAGCTTGAGGAATATTTCGTACTTCATAAGGAGCATTCATGATGTTTGATCTGATCCGTACCTATCAGTTGGATATCATGCTTGTATTATGCGGGGCTTGCGCCATACTGACCGTTCTGCTTCTTTTTACCCGGTTTCTTTCGAATACCAGGAAGCGGATTCTGATCTTTATGGAGCTGATAGCTCTGTTTCTGCTGTGGTTTGACCGGCTGGCCTATATCTATGCGGGAGATCTGAGTCTGCAGGGTTATATCTGGGTACGTGTCAGCAACTTCATGGTCTTCCTCCTGACCTCCACCGTAGTCCTCGGTTTCTCGCTGTATCTGATGGATCTTCTGCGGGACGAGGGACAGCTTAAGGTTCTTCCGAAGCGGCTGTACTTTACCGCCTGGGCCTCCGTTTTCGGTATGGTCCTTTCGGTCATCGCTGTGCCGACGAAGCTTTACTACTATTTTGATGAGGCCAATCTCTATCACAGAGGCCCGGGCTTTCTGATCGCCTATGTCCTTCCGGTTTTGTGCCCGATCCTTCAGTACACGGTGATCCGTCAGTACAGGAAGCGCTTCAGCCGCCTGATCTACGCATCCCTGTCGCTCTATATTTTTGTCCCGATCGTCTGCGGGATCCTGCAGGTATTTACCTACGGGCTCTCCATCGTGAACATGGCGATGGTGGCGGTCTCCCTGTCCTTATACATCTTTATGTATCTGGATCTCAACAACCGTATGGAGCACGCACACAGGATCGAGCTCCAGTCCATGCACACGCTCTTCGATCAGACCGCCACTGCCTTTGTCCAGGCCATTGAAAAGAAGGATGATTTTACAAGAGGCAATGCCTTAAAGACAGCGCAGTACGCAAAAAAGATCGCAGAGCTTGCCGGAAAGAGCGGGGAGGAATGTGAGAAGGTCTATTACGCGGCTCTTTTGCATGACGTCGGCCTGATCGGTATTCCGGACGATGTGATCAAGGACGATGCCGATCCGGACAAATTCGACTTCGAGGCGATCCGTAAAAAGCCCGAGATCGGCGCCGAGATCCTCTCCAGCATCGCGGAGTATCCCTATCTCGCGCAGGGAGCGCATTACAGCCATGAACGCTACAACGGGACCGGCTATCCCGAAGGGCTTAAGGGAGAAGCGATCCCGGAGATCGCGCGGATCATCGCCGTGGCGGACGCCTATGTGACGATGACGTCCAAAAAACGCTATCGGGAGGCCCATCCCGATTTTGAGGCAAGAGAGGCCTTTGTGAAGGGCGCCGGTGAATCCTTCGACCCCGTTTTCGCGGAGCTGATGGTAAAGCTCATCGATTCCAAAAACACAGGGGCGATCTCGGATACGGGTGCTGTACTCGAGGAGGAGCTCACCTGCTTTACCTACCGGGACAATCATTCCGCCGGTATTCCCGTCACAAGCGATTATCTGAAGCTGAGCTTTACGTGTGAGAAAAAGATTGATCCCTCTCTCCCCTTCTCTGCTCCCTCGATCGTATTATTTGATGCATACGACGGAAGGGTACACGACAATAAAAAGGCGATCAAGAGCTATCATTATCGCGAATACGGCGAGATCTGGTTCGATAAATACAGCGTTACAACAGCCGCCCGGAGGATCGAGGAGACGATCCTTAAGACCGGCAAAAAGGATAAAAATCAAAGCTTCGAAATCCTGGCCGGGCGGTTTGAGGACCACCTCCGCCTTGTCATGCGCTCTCCCGAGCTGGAGAAAGAGGTGATCGTCGCCCTTCCCGGGAACTCCAATACCGCCTATATCGCTCTCACCGGTGAAAACTGCCGCATAAAGAGCATTACGGTGGAACCGGTGGGAAAGAGCGTTCTCCCCGGAGAGATCCGAAGGCTCGTGGAACGGGTGAGCTATATCGAGCACATGGAATCGGACCTTCCGAATGTCCAGGTGGACCGTCCCCGCAGCGCCTGTTCGAAGGGGATCGAGCTCGGAAACCGCCTTATGATCGAATTCCATACGATGAGCCTTCCCGGAGCGGATCTGGTCTGGCACTGTCCCTACGTGGTTATCTACAGCTCCGCGGACGGTCAGGTCGGCGGAGAGGGCTACCGGGAATATGCGCTGGTAAAGCTGAACGGGGAAAACGAGGTGGCCGGGGACTATGCCGAAAACCGGTTTCATATGAAGCATAAAGAAGACTTCCCGGGCTGGGACGGCTGGAAAGACGCAAACCATAAGGGTATGGATTGTACCCTTGCAATCGAGAAAAAAGATGTTAAGATAGTACTTAAAACCGAAAACCTCGGGATCAGCATAGAAAATACAACGATCCTCAGGGAGAAGCCGGCAAAGATATATGTCGCGCTGACCGGTGATGAGGTTGCCCTGACGGATATTCGAGTAGACGGAAATTAAGGATAAGGAGGCGCTTATGAGTTTAGTCAAGACAAATGATAACTGTATCGGATGTAACCGCTGTGTGAACGCCTGCAGCAGCATGGGGGCCAATGTGGCCGCAGAAAAGGACCGGGGAAATATTATCGAGGTGGACCCGGACAGATGCATCGCCTGCGGGGCCTGTCTGGATGTGTGTTCCCACGATGCAAGAGAATATGAGGATGATGTGGAGCGGTTCTTTGCGGACCTTAAGAAGGGTGTGAAGATCTCCGTCCTGATCGCTCCGGCCTTTCTGGCCAATTACCCGAACGAATATGAAAAATATCTCGGGATGCTGAAGAAGCTCGGAGTGAACCGCTTTATCAGCGTTTCCTTCGGAGCGGATATCACAACCTGGGGATATATCAAGTACATTACCGAGCATAACTATTACGGCAGTATCTCCCAGCCCTGCCCCGCCGTCGTCGGCTATATCGAGCGCTATACGCCGGAGCTTCTGCCGAAGCTCATGCCGGTCCAGTCTCCGATGATGTGTGCGGCGATCTACCTCAATAAATATATGAACGTCAAGGACAAGCTCGCGTTCATCAGTCCCTGTATCGCGAAAAAGAACGAGATCGATGATCCGAACAACAAGGGCTTCGTTTCCTATAATCTGACCTTCTCCCATCTCGTAAAATACTTAAAGGACCATCCGGTCAGCGGCGCGGTCCCGTATAAGGATGAGATCGAATACGGTCTCGGGTCGATCTACCCGATGCCCGGCGGTCTGAAGGAGAACGTCTACTGGCTCCTCGGCGAGGATGCGCTTGTGCGCCAGATGGAGGGCGAGCGTCATATGTACGAATACCTCCAGCGCAATAAAGCGAGCCTGAAAAGCGGGAAGACGCCCTACCTCTTCGTCGATGCATTAAACTGCACAAACGGCTGTCTTTACGGCCCCGGCACGGAGGTCCGCAAGAATATGAAGGAGGAGGTCTTCATGGCGATCCAGCGGATCAAGGGCGACAGCAAGAACGAATCCAAGAAATCGGCCTGGGGCAGAAATCTTACGCCCGCGAAGCGGCTGGAGGCTTTGAACAAACAGTTCGAGAAGCTAAACCTGAACGACTTTGTAAGGAAATATACGGACCGAAGCGCGAAATGCGTTTGCCGGATCCCCTCCGACCGCGAGCTGGAGGAGATCTTCCGGCAGCTCAAAAAGGATACGTCCGAAAAGCGGAAGATCGACTGCGGCTGCTGCGGCTACGAAACCTGCCACGATATGGCGGTCGCGATCCACAACGGCTTCAACCACGTTCACAACTGTGTCCACTACATCCGTGACCGCGCCTACGAGGAGAAGGACAGAGCCATCGGCCTCGCGGACGAGGTCCAGAAAACGCAGGAAACCATGCGTCAGGAGAAGCTCTCCCTTACCGACCGGATTACGGAGAACTTCAAAACCCTGAAGGAATCCATCGACAAGATCCGGGAAACCAGCGCCGACAACGCCAGACAGACCGCCGGTATTTCGGATGAGATGTCCGAGGTGGATCAGTTCGCTACGGATCTGAAGAACGTTCTGAATACCATCGAGGAATACCTCGGCAAGCTCGAAGCCAACAACAAGGACGTTATCGCGATCTCCTCCCAGACAAACCTTCTTGCGCTGAACGCCTCCATCGAAGCGGCCCGCGCGGGAGAAGCCGGACGAGGCTTCGCGGTCGTCGCCGACGAGATCAAGAACCTCGCGGACAATTCCAAATCCACCGCGGATGACAGCAACAAGAACAACTCCGATATCCGGGAGACCATAACGCATCTGCTCGAGGAATCGGGGCGGCTCAGAGAGATCGTCGACCACGTCAATGACCGGGCCGAGAACCTCGTAGCCTCCTCCGAGGAAACCGCCTCCTCGATCTCCCTGATGAACGAGATCACCAGCAGCGTCGAGGGAACGCTTATGCAGCTTCTTCGGGAATAGATAAAATATAAGCCAGACAGGGGCTCTCCCTTGTCTGGCTTTTTTTGATTGTTTGGATTCGCGGACGGAAATCGGGCGGCCAATAATACCCTCCCACCTGATTTCAAGCGTTATTATTCTCTTCCTCCGGTACATGCCCCGGCCCGTAGTAGTGGAAGGAAAGCATGGTAATATCATCAAACTGCGGCGCGTCTCCGACAAATTTTTCGATGTCCTCGCGTACCTCTGAAAGAAGCTTCTGCGGCGACGCGTCAAGGTTCCGGTTCAATACGTCGAGCATCCGGTCGTTTCCGTAAAGCTCCTCGTTTGCATTGGTCGCCTCCGGCACACCGTCTGTATAAACGAAAATCTCATCTCCGGGAAAGATCTCAAACTCATGCTGCCGGAAGTGAATCCCATCGATCGTCGCCACAGCCGGAGAATGCTTGTAGATCTGAAGCTCATACTTCCCGCCGGCTCTTTTGAGCACCGGCGCCTCATGCCCCGCATTCGCGGCAATTCCCTTTCCTGTCGAGATCTCGATGATCGCCAGCCAGACCGTTACAAACAGCTCAGCCTCGTTCCCCTCATTCAACTGCTCGTTTGCATATGCCAGAATCTCAGAGGGCGAGTTTCCGTTTTGCGCACTGTTTTTGATAAGCGTTTTCGCAATAACCATAAAGAGCGCCGCCGGCACTCCCTTTCCGGAAACATCGGCCATAACAAGAGCAAGGTGATCCTGATCGACCAAAAAGTAATCGTAGAAGTCACCACCGACCTCCTTCGCCGGATCCATCGAAGCAAACAGCTCGAATTCATTACGATCCGGGAAAGCGGGGAAGATCCGGGGCAGCATATCCGCCTGGATCTGCGTCGCCACGTTCAGCTCGGCTCCGATCCTCTCCTTCTCTGCCGTTACCCTGGTAAGATCTTTGATGTATACATTAATATCGCCCTCCATTTTACGGATGGAGCGGGCAAGACTTCCGATCTCATAGCGGTTTTTCGAAGCCTTCAGCTCTCCCTCTATTTCGGAATGATCCTCCGCAAAACGTACTGCTTCGTCTGTGATCTCACGGATCGGGTGGACTAAGAAGTTATGGAGGAAGACGATATACAGGATGATCGCGGTTGCGATCGTGATCAGCATGGCGACGACCACATCGCGCACATAGGTGTTACGGGCATCCACAAGAGAGGTCATGGGCTTTTCCACGCCGATGATCGCGACCACTTCTCCGTTCGAATCAGTCACTCCGAGCCCGGCTGTGGTGTGTGCCTCTGTTTCGGTATAAGTGTAAAGATACTGCTCCGCTCTTCCGCCGGTCTCTAAAATATGCTTGGTATCCTCGGCGTATTTCGGATCCATATCCGTTGCGACATAGCCGAGAGGATAGCGGTCAAATCCGGTCCAGGGATTCACGGAATCGAAGATGTAAGTGGTTTCCAGAAGGTTGTCCGGGCGGATTTTGGCCACATAAATGTAGTTACAGTTCATTGTGACGACCAGCTGGTCCAGATTTGCTTCGATCCGGTTATAATCGTCATCCTTGACCCCGGTCTCCAGATATTCGTCCAGACGGTCGGCATCCAGATAGGAGCGGACGGTTTCCGCGATCTCATAAGCGGAGTTATTGTACTGTTTCTCCAGCACCGAGGTAAATTCTTTGTAACCGATCAGAGAGGTGATAAAACCGAGTGCACAGATGACAATGACGATCGTTACGATCAGGACGACGGAAAAGCTCTTTTTTCGTTTCATATTTTTCCCTTTCTGTTAAAGTAGTCTATCTGTTCCTGTGAGGTGATGATTTTAAGGGGCTTGGTCTGCTCGTTGCGCTTGCTCTTCTTGGCATTGTGTTTTTCATAATCCTCAAAGGTATTCGGCGGAAGAAGGACCAGCTCCGCCTGACTCAGCTCTTCGGATTCTCTGGAGCCCCGGTAGCCAAAGCAGTTATCGGAAAGCTTCTGATCCATCAGAGCGGAGGGGTCATCCGGGGGATCTCCGCCGGCTTCAAGAAATACCCGGTAACACGGGGGATCCTTTTCGCGGTTTCCGGCCACGCAATAGCCGACTGCATTCATGCCGGTCTCTTCGATAAAATCATTCATGGCTCCTTCAAACTGAGCCGCGTTCATTTTTTCATCCGACAGGTTCAGCACCTGACTCTTCCGGTAATTGATGCTGACGAGCGGTGTCTTTTCGTAGAACCCGCGTACCTCGATCACATCGCCGAGCCGGTAACGGTAGAGCCCGGAAACCGTTGTGACCAGGATCTCATAGCGTTCGCCCTCTTTCAGCTCGGTCAGGGTGAGGCATGGGCCGTTTTCATCCTCTTCCGGCAGAAATTCAAAGAAGCAGAGGTCCGGGATCATGATGTATTCATCCATCCGTCCGACCCCGGCTGCTACGGAAAACATTCCTTCCGAAGCCGCATAAAGAAACGGGAAGACCGGAAGATTTCCGGAATAATGATCCAGGATCTCGATGTAGGGATGAAACTGCATGCCGGAGGAAAGACGGAGATATTTCACGTTCGGCCAGATCTTTCGGATCAGTCTGTCGGAAA
Source organism: Lachnospiraceae bacterium (assembly GCA_017450105.1). Lineage (GTDB taxonomy): Bacteria > Bacillota > Clostridia > Lachnospirales > Lachnospiraceae > RUG12461. The sequence goes on from JAFSXC010000043.1 coordinate 11,936, forward strand.
GGTCCGGTCCGGAGAAGCGTCTCAGCTCTTCGGCACGTTTCGGATTTGGCGGAAGCTTCTCTTTCAGATAGACCTCCCATTCCTCATCCACATGAAACTCGGGGCTGACGGTTCCGTTCTCCATATCATAAAGGATCGCATCCCAGTGACGCTCCAGATACCGCAGCATGGCAGTGCATTTATGCACGAAATTCGCGTGGATCGCCGTGATATCCGGCTGTTCCAGAGCAAGGCGAAGTTTGACATACTGGATGTCCGTCAGCTTTTTCGGGAACAGGACTTCTTCGGGCGCATAGAAGAGCTCGTAGGGATAAGTCCCGTCCTCATGCTGCATCCGGCTCGCAACGCCGGAGCGAACGCCGTTCATGATACCGTCCGGCATAAAGGTCAGGTAGGCATCGCTCATTAAAAAGATCTTGCCGAAAAGCTCCTCCTCCGTATATTCGGGAAGATCCTTCCGGATGATGGCACGGATCGCTCCGTCCCAGTATCGATGCTGAAGGACTGCATCTTCTTTAGTCAGAGGGAAGTATTTCTGCACTCCCATGCTGCCGGAGCTGATGCAGTAAAAATACGGAGGATCCGCGGTAAAGACCCCTCGTTCTCCGGAGATCTCCCGCTCGATCAGCGCATCATAATCTTCAAAGGACGTAAAGGGCACGGCTTTCTGATAATCCGAAACGGAACGGATTCGTTCAAATCCGTATTTTTTTCCGAAGACCGTATCCCGGTTCCTCCGGAGGATTCTAAGGAGCAGCTTTTCCTGTTCTTCTTCGGGTCTTCGTGCTATTTCTTTCAGATGCCGAAAAGCTTCTTCGGCAAATTGACTTTCGATCATATACAATACCTAAATCAGGATCAGCAGGGTATTCACCCCGAAGGTCTGCCGGTAAACCACCTCCACCACCAGCTTTTCTATCATACGGAAGCCCATAAATTCCTCGTTATCGTAATCCTTGGAATGCACCGGATCAAAAAAGATCCCTCCGTAGCGGATACGGATACCGGTAACGCCCTGCAGGGAGAATACTCTCAGGTCGAAGGTCACGGGAGAATCCTTATTTACCTGCACGATCAGCGTCATCAGCTCCTCCATCGAAAGCGATATCCGCATATATGCCTTTCGGTCCATCCCGAGCTCCTCGCAGAAGGCAGAGATCCGTTCGCAGGCATCGCAGATGGCCTCGGTATTCCCCGCAAGGGAAAAATTGAGCACCTGACCGTCCTTCTGGTGCTTGGGGTCCAATAGAAGATACCGGGTTATGTTGTCTCTGCGCGAAGAGATAATTTTTGTTGCCACAAACCAAAACAAAACCGTCAGGCCTTCGCTGAGCGGCAGGAAGATCCAGGGATTAAGCTGAAGCCGGCTGCACACCAAAAGCGATAACGTCGCAAACAGATACACGCGGCAAATGATCATCAGATCGGAAAGGACCGCATGCCCCGATACATTGTAGAGGTTGATCATCATCCCGTTCCAGAGTCCCGGGAACAGGCTGATCGCCAGACAGATCATCGGGATCAGAAGCGAGATATCGGTCAGCCCATAGGCATCGCCGATCAGGCCGTAGCCCGCAATAATAAACGCACTGAAAACGGCTCCGGCAATAAGCCCATAACGCCATTCCAGACCGATCAGGATCCTCGTACTGCCGGTATCCCGCTCTCCGTGGTAAACGCCGAGCATGGCGGTACCGGCCTGCGGAACACCCACCGTAACGGCCTCCGCGAAGGCGGCAATTCCGTTCACCGCGGTAAAGGCCGCAACAAGCGGATTTCCTCCCATGAGAAGGAGGATCCCGTTCACGGTCAGGATACGAAGGCTCTGCAGCGCATTGTTAAGAGCTGCGGGGCTTCCTGCGGTCACGATTTTTTTCCATGCGGCTTTTTCCCGGAGGAACTGGAAGCGCAGCGCGAAATTCGTATGCCCCGTATGGACCCGGACCATTCCGAAAAGCCAGGCACCCGCGGTAGCGATCACGCTGGCCAGAGCAGCCCCGAGTACTCCCATGTTCAGCCCGTACATGAACGCAATATCCAGAAGGATATTTCCCACTCCCATAATAACCATCATAACGGTAACGGAGGTATTTTTCCCGTCCAGTCTCAGGTACCAGAACGGAATATAGATCATGATCTTCGGAATCGCGCCGATCAGGGTCACCCCCGCATAGGCGCGGATCATCTCGCGGACAGCCTCATCCGGATTCAGCATATTTGCCGCCGCAGGAAGCAGCAGCAGGCCGATCAGCATCGCAAGGGCCGACGCGATGAGGCAGGACGTAAGGCAGGTCCCGTAATAGCGCTGTGCGGCGTCCGTATTCTCCTTCCCGATCTCTTCGGAGGCTGCGATCGCGGTCCCGGAAACAAAGAAGGAACCGATCACGCATAATACGAGGTAGATCGGCACACATAAATTAATGGCGGTAAGGCCGTTCATCCCGATGCGCTGGCCCACAATAATCCCGTCCGCAAGGATATTCAGGCAGCCGCTCAGGATCGAGAGGATGCTCGGGATCAGGGCCCGCCGATATGCTTTTTTCAGGAAACGCTCATCCTGGGTCAGGACTTCGTTTGTGGCTTGTTCATTCATAGGCTGTCAAAATCACACTACCAATTTACGCTCTCCGGTCCGCCGGGAGCTGTCCCGATCGGATAAAATTCCACACATTAACAGAATATCCCAAGGGCCCGCTTCCTGCAAGTATTCCGTTCATTTTTTTCGGCGGGCGCCCGGGAGGGTTACTGTTCACACCGCAATGCCGGTAACTTAAGCCCGTATATTTCCTCGGAGCGCGAGTAAGAGGGCCCCGGACCGAGCACGGGGGGAACCGATGCTTTTCCGGGAGGACTTATTCTTCGCGGGGCCCCGCTCACAGAGTCTGGGAGATGGCTTACCAAAGCGCCGCCGATATGTAAATTCGCTTAAGTTACTGACATTGGGGTGTGAACAGTAACGGGAGGCCAACCGGGTCAAAAAATCAGGACCCCCTGAAAAGGGAGCCCTGAAAAGAACATCTTATGGAATTACGCGTTTACGATCTGCCCGAAATCCGGCTTCAGAGAGGCGCCGCCGATCAGACCGCCGTCGATATCCGGCTTGCTTAAAAGCTCTGCAGCGTTGCCTGCGTTCATGGAGCCGCCGTACTGGATCCGTACCGCTTCCGCCGTATCGGCATCATAAAGCTCGGCAATGGTCTCCCGGATCATCTTGCAGACCTCTTCCGCCTGATCCGCCGTCGCGGTTTCTCCGGTCCCGATGGCCCAGATCGGCTCGTAAGCGATCACAAGCTCCTTTACCTGATCCGCGGTCACATCGGAAAGATCCCATACGATCTGGCGTTTGATCCACTCCTGATATACGCCGGCCTTCCGAAGCGCCAGGGACTCACCGCAGCACAGGATCGGCTTCAGACCACTGGCGAAAGCCTTTTTCACCTTCTGATTGATCAGGATATCGTTCTCACCGAAGATGTCTCTTCTCTCGGAGTGTCCGATGATGATGAACTCGACTCCGGCATCCTTTAACATCGGAGCGGAGATCTCGCCGGTGAAGGCTCCCTTGTCCTCGATATAAAAGTTCTCGGCGCCGACATGGACGTTCGTACCCTTCACAGCCTCAGCCACCGGGACGATATCAATAGCCGGCACACAATAGACCACGTCCACCGCGTCATTCTTCACCAGGTCCTTCAGCTCCGCGCAGAGCGCCACTGCCTCGCTCGGAGTCTTGTTCATTTTCCAGTTACCCGCAATTATTCTTCTTCTTGCCATTCTTTTCCTATCTCCTTTTCTTCTTAAACGGGGTAAACATCCGTCTTACCCTGCTTCTATCTTACGCCTTGCTTTTGGATGCCTCTTATTTGTCGTCCGCTGCCGCTACGCCCGGAAGGGTCTTTCCTTCCAGGAATTCCAGAGAAGCGCCGCCGCCAGTGGAGATATGGCTCATTTTGTCCGCAAAGCCAAGCTGGTTGCAGGCCGCTGCGGAGTCGCCGCCGCCGATGATGGTCGTGGCATCCGTTTCCGCCAGCGCCTTCGCCACGGCGATGGTTCCCTTGGCCAGCGTCGGATTTTCAAACACGCCCATCGGTCCGTTCCAGACCACGGTCTTCGCGGTCTTTACGGCCTCGGCATACATCTCCTGGGTCTTCGGTCCGATATCCAGGCCTTCCATATCCGCCGGGATCTTGTCCGCGTCCACAAAGGAAACCTCGATGGGTCCGTCGATGGGATCCGGGAAGCCGGAGGCGATGGTCGTATCCACGGGGAGCAGAAGCTTCTTTCCCTTCTCCTTCGCCTTCGCCATCATTTCCTTGCAGTAATCGAGCTTCTCGTCATCCACGAGAGACTTTCCGATCTCCATTCCCTGGGCCTTTAAGAAGGTATAGGCCATGCCGCCGCCGATGATCAGCGTATCGCATTTCTCAAGGAGGTTATTGATCACGTTCAGCTTATCGGCAACCTTTGCGCCGCCGAGGATCGCCACAAACGGACGCACCGGATTTTCCACGGCATTTCCGAGGAAGTCGATCTCCTTCTGCATCAGATAGCCAACCGCGCAGGTACCGCCCTTTTCGCGGATGAACTTCGTCACGCCCTCCACCGAGGCATGGGCGCGATGAGAGGAGCCGAAGGCATCGCAGACATAGTCATCCGCGAGCTCCGCCAGCTCTTTGCTGAATTCCTCCCCGTTCTTGGTCTCTTCCGCGCCGCGGAACCGGGTATTCTGAAGCAGGATCACGTCTCCGTCCTGCATCGCGTTCACGGCGTTGGTCGCCGCCTCCCCGGTCACATTATAATCGGAGATAAACGGAACCTCCTTCCCGAGCTTTTCGGAAAGCCGCGCCGCCACGGGAGCCAGAGATTCTCCCTCGTTGGGGCCGTTCTTTACCTTTCCGAGATGGGAGCAAAGGATCACCTTCCCGCCGTCCTTCATAAGCTTTTCGATCGTCGGCAGAGCCGCCACGATCCGGGTTTCGTCCGTAATCTTTCCATCCTTCAGGGGTACGTTAAAATCGCAGCGCACCAGCACTCTTCTCCCCTTTACGTTCATGTCGTCCACAGATTTTTTGTTTAAAGACATTTCTTTTTCCTCCTGTAAAAAAATCCCCCCGCCGCATAAGGGCGGGGGGCCTGCGTTTTCGGTTACCGAAAATTATGCTCCCAGTAAGCTGCCGAAGTGCTTGATCGTACGCACCATCTGGCTGGTGTAGGAATTCTCATTGTCATACCAGGAAACAACCTGTACCTGCGTCGTTCCGTTATCCAGCGGAAGCACCATGGTCTGGGTTGCATCGAAGAGGGAGCCGTACCGCATACCGATCACGTCAGAGGATACGATCTCGTCTTCGTTGTAGCCGAAGGACTCATTGGAAGCAGCCTTCATAGCGGCATTGATCTCTTCCTTTGTCACGGAGCCTTCCACAACAGCGGTAAGGATCGTGGTAGAGCCGGTCGGGGTCGGAACACGCTGTGCAGCGCCGATGAGCTTTCCGTTCAGCTCGGGGATAACCAGGCCGATCGCCTTTGCAGCGCCGGTGCTGTTCGGAACGATATTCACGGCTGCCGCGCGGGAACGTCTCTTGTCGCCCTTTCTCTGCGGTCCGTCCAGAGTCATCTGGTCGCCGGTGTAAGCGTGGATCGTGCACATGATACCGGTCTTGATGGGCTTGCAGTCATTTAAGGCCTTTGCCATCGGGGCCAGGCAGTTGGTGGTGCAGGATGCTGCGGAGAT
>JAFSXC010000044.1 GCA_017450105.1 Lachnospiraceae bacterium
CTCCGCTTCCCCTTCATATCGTAAATAGGGTTACTGCCTAAATCTTTTTCTCTTCCCTCTACGCCATGCCCCCTGTCACAGGAAATACTGCCACTCTCTAACACGTTCGCTTACAGTATTTCCTGTGGCAGGCGGCATTCACTTATTTTCGGTTTCTTCCCTCTACCCCATGTGCCCTGGCGCATAAAATACTGCCGCTCTCTAACACGTTCGCTTACAGTATTTCCTGTGGCAGGCGGCATTCACTTATTTTCGGTTTCTTCCCTCTACCCCATGTGCCCTGGCGCATGAAATACTGCCGCTCTCTAACACGTTCGCTTACAGCATTTCATGCACCAGCCCACATTCACTTATTTTTGGTTTTTTCCCTGCGTCTGCCCCGGAGAATAAAGCATGATATAGTGCTCCAGCACATCCTTATAATTGGTCCGCAGCATAAGCCGGAACCCGAAATGCTCATAAAGCCCGATATTCACCTCATCATTCGTCTCCAGACAGATCCGGTACCCCTTCTCCTCAGCAAACCCAAGAAGCGTTTTCATAACCCGGCTCCCATATCCTCTCCCCGCCGCCTTCTTCCGCGTAGTAAAAATATAGAGATACCAGGTTTTATTGTTCATAAAAGGCTTCCTCTCGTTCAGCGCATAGTCCTCAAATTTTTCCATCCGATGCAGCGCCGGCACAAGCACAAGAAGATAATCCAGGAACGTACTGGTCTTCAGATAATCCCCCATCCCCGGCTTCTCGGCCTCCGGCGGATCGAGCAGAATGATCGAGCGGTATTTGGAAGAATCGGACAATCCCGCGAAGTTCGGAATACGGTTTCTGAAATCCACGGTCAGCATGTGCGCGAATACTCCGGGGATGTAGTCTCCCTTGAAAAGGTACTGAAACAGGGGGTAATCCCGGAAGGAATCGACTGCCGTGTAAACATACCGATCGAGGTTTTGCTTCGTCAAAAGGCTTTCTTCGGGAAGTCCGTGTAATGCCGCGTATTCATAGAGCTCCTGAACATACTTATTCGTGTTTTCCATGCGCCTGTTCAAACTCCTTTCTTCCAATCCGGTCGTAAAGCCCTTCCCCGGCCGCAGAACCCCGCCGGCCATGCTGCCTCTCCGGTTTACTGTCCCTCCAGAATTTCCTGCAGGTCAAATTCCTTCCCGGTCCGCTCCTCATACATCTGTTCAAGGGTCTTTCCCTGATCCTTCGGGTCAAGGTCCACATCCTTGGCGTTTTCCCGCCAGGGATTGTCCTCCGGCAAAAGCTGATAGGCCAGGTTATGCTGCATCCATTCGTAGGCCATGTCCTCAGGCGTCCGAAAGGAGGACCCGTCCGCTCCGTGAATCGGATGTTCCCCGGCAAGGGCCCGGCAGACCGCGGTAATATCCGCTTCCTCCGTAAGCCTCCAGGAATCGATCACCCTCCAGTTGTCCGGCGTATAGATGGCGGAAAAGGTCTCGCCATCACAGGTAAAGCTGTAGGCTTCCCCGTCCCCATTGGAATTCTCAAGAAGAATCTCCGCTTCCGTACTATCCTCGGTCGAGGCCGCAGCCTCGATCTCAGCCGGCCCCCGGATCACAAGCTCCGCAGACTGAAAGAGCATAAGCAGCTTGCCGTTATCCCGCGCAAGGCACCACCCGTCCTCCTCCTTCTGCCACCGAAGCGGACGTACTGTTTCCCCCGCGACATAGTTATAGTCATAGAGCAAAAGCTCATCCCCGTCTTCGACGTAAAGATAGAGCTCGATCATCCCGTCCGTATTGTCCATATCAATCCGCCAGCCCCGGTCGGTCTTATCAAAACTCGCTCTCTTCTCCAGCTCCGGCGTTTTTACCGTCGTATGGATCTCCCCGTTTCGGTCCGTCTCTTCCCGGCGGTAGAGATCCCGGAACAGGACTCTCCTCCCCTCCCACTGCCGGAATTCCCAATGCTCATAGTCCCATGGAAACACCTTTTCAAAGCGGTTTCGCAGGGTAAAATTAGCATAAGACAGTCCGTACTCTGCCCCCCGCCGGCTCCGGTCGGAAACCGTATAGCCGGAGAGCTCCCTGTCCTCCGGCGCCGTAATACTCCCGCTCACACAGATGGTTTTCCCGCGGTCTAAGTCAGCTACATAGGCCTCTACGTCCCCGTTTTCCGCGACAAGCTCCCCCGGAAGCCCCGTTGCCGGAACAACGGAGTCCGCCCAGCTTCCGGCCCCCCCCGGGGAAGCAGTGCCGGCAATCACATATGCGCTGAAGTCGGAAACCTCAAGCTCCAAGGGTAAAGAAAGGCTTTCCAGATAGAGCTTGCGCGCGCAGGTCTGAAACTCCTCCCAGGCCTCGTCATCCGGCTCGATAAACATCTCCCCGGTCTTTGTATTGATCGTAAACGCACGTTCCCTTTCCCCGTCAAACAGGACGCCCTCGGCATAATCCGTCAGGTAATGAGGCCCGCTTCCGTACATGAACACGTACGGTTCAATGGAGCGGACCTCTCCCTTTTCCCAATACCTTCTGATCCAATTCTCAGCCTCCTCCCGCCCGGCATCCGTAAGCGCCTGCTCTTCGTCGGCGCTATAGACCGGGCCTCTGTGGAAGCACCCGCCGGCGAAGAGTACCGCGCCAAGGATCATAACGGGAAGGATCTGTTTTCCTGTTTTTCGCATGGATCCGTTAATCTCCGAATACCTCTCTGTAATCCTTCTGGAACTTCTCGATTCCCTGATCCGTCAGCGGATGCTTTGTCATCTGCATAAGGACCTTAAAGGGAACGGTCGCGATGTGGGCTCCGGCAAGCGCAGAATCCGTTACGTGGGTCGTATTCCGTATGGAGGCGGAGATGATCTCGGTCTCATATTGATAGATCTTAAAGATCTCCGCGATCGTGGAAATAAGCTCCACTCCGACCTCGTTGATATCATCCAGCCGTCCCACAAACGGAGAGACATAGGTGGCGCCGGCCTCCGCCGCAAGCAGCGCCTGATTAGCGGAAAAGATCAGGGTCACATTTGTTTTGATCCGTTCCGAGGAAAGCACCTTCACGGCCTTCAGACCCTCCGCCGTCATCGGGATCTTCACGACCATATTGGGATGGATCCTCGCGATCTCGCGGCCCTCCTTGATCATCCCCTCCGCGTCGGTCGTTGTCGCCTTTACCTCACCGCTGATCGGGCCGTCCACGATGGATGTGATCTCCTTGATCACCTCCTTAAAATCGCGGCCCTCTCTGGCGATCAGCGACGGGTTCGTGGTTACCCCGCTGATGATCCCCATTTCATTGGCCTGGCGGATCTCCTCCACATTGGCAGTGTCAATAAAAAACTTCATAGCTAACCCCCCTTTCAAGGTATTTGGTTACTGTTCTCCTGCCCGTCCGTTTGTCCTCCCTATTTATTCTTATTTATTTTACGATGCTTTTCCTTTACGGGCAAGCAAAACAGACAAGAAAAAAAGCCCCCGGAGCATCTCAGTTCCGAGGGCTTAAGAGCAGGGGATGAGAGAATCGAACTCCCACCAAAGGTTTTGGAGACCCCTATCATACCATTTGACCAATCCCCTGTGCCAATAAGCTTGTATAGAATATCATTCATACTCCTTTTTGTCAAGCATATCCTGTTCTCCTTACTGTTCACACCCCAATGTCATTAACTTAAGCAAATATACATAGTGGCGTCGCTCCCGCAAGCCATCTCCCGGACTTAAGTGCGCGGGGGCCCCGCGAAAAATAAGTCCTCCCGGAAAAGCATCGGTTCCCCCGTGTTCGATCCGGGGAGTCTTACTCGCGTTATGAGGAAGGTTTTGGCTTAAGTTAATGACATTGAGGTGTGAACAGTAACGAACAGTAACCGGCAGGAAAAATTTATTAAATCCTAATGTAGCAAAATTAATTTTAAAGTGATATTATAGCGTTATCATTTAAAATGCGATGCCGCATAAAGAGGGATGAATGCAAAAATGGATATAGCACCTTTGGTATTAAGCAATTATATTATGGTTGCAGAACTCCTTGGCCTGTGGGTAATGCTGGAGTCGAATGTCCATCTGAAAAAACGGACGATTAATGTAACCCGCGTTGTGATCCTCTTAATCTTTGCGGAAGCGGTCTGCTGGGCCGTTGAACGCTGGACCCGTGAAATCGGATATCTGACAGCAGCCAGGCTTTTTCTTGCTCCGACGATCTACCTGCTCCACCCCATCATCATGATCGGGATCATGGAAATGGCGGATTTTGTGAAAAAGCACAGGCTTCTGCTCTATCTGCCGGTGCTGATCAGCGCCCCGCTCCTGTATACCTCACAGTGGACGCATCTGATCTACTGGTTTTCTCCGGAAAACCTCTACATCGGGGCGGATACCCCGATGCGGTATTTCCCGTATTTCCTTTTTTTACTCTACGTTGTCCTGTTTATCGGCGCATTTACGATCCATTACGCCCGGTACGGCACGGCGGAAAGAAGAGGGATCCAGGTCAGTATTATCGCTGCGGCGGTCGGGGTGGTCTGCAACATCATTTTCAGTATCGACGCGGACTACAGTACTCTTTTTGCTTCGCTTCTGCTGATTTATTATCTGTCCCTGTACATACTGACCGCCAAGGAGGATACCCTTACGCATCTTCTGAACCGTCAATGCTATTTTTCGGATTCGGATAAGCTGAAGGACCAGATTTCCGCGGTCGTGTCTGTGGATATGAACGATCTGAAAAAGATCAATGACTCGCAGGGCCATGACGCCGGAGATAAGGCTCTGAAAACGGTAGCCGACTGTCTTACGAAGAACCGGCTGAAGAATAAGCTGGTGTACCGGATCGGCGGGGATGAGTACGCGATCTTTTACCTGGGGGCGTCCGAAGCCGCGGTCAAAAATGACATAGAAAGCATGCGAAAAGAGCTGTCCAAAACCGGCTATACCTGCGCCTTCGGCTATGAAATGGTAAAGGAAAAGGATATCCACAAGGCCATGCTGGTCGCCGACCACGAAATGTATTCGAACAAGGCGGTCCTCAAGGATTCAAGCGAACGAAGGATCGCGGCTCACAAAGAAGCGACCATCCGCGTTATGCACGAGGCGCTCGGCTCCGGCATGTGGGGTATGGAATTTGATGAAAACGGGAAAATGGTCTCCGTGGAATGGAGTCCGGAATTTCGAAGGATGATCGGCTACAAGGATGAAAACGACTTCCCGAACGTCCTGGAATCCTGGTCAGACCTTCTGTATCCGGAGGACAAGGAAGCCGTTTTAAAGGAATTCAACGAAACGATCTCCGATTACTCCGGCCGCAAGAACTACGATGTGGAATACCGGCTGAAGGTCCGAAGCGGCGACTGGAGATGGTTTCATGCCATCGGAAGGCTGCTGCGGCGAGACAACGGCGTCCCGCTTTCCTATGTGGGAATGTTCGTGGATATCACCAACCGAAAGGCCGCGGGCCTGTAAGCAAAACGGATCACCCGGCAAAAATGGGGCCCTGGTCCGTTCCGCGGATCGCCGCCACCGCTTCTCCGATATGGGAAACGCCGATGAGCTTCATTCCCTCCGCATTCTTCATCCCCTTCAGCGAAGCCTTCGGCAGAATACAGGTCGAAAAGCCCAGCTTCTTCGCCTCCGCCACCCGCTTTGCCGCAAAAGAAGCAGAGCGCACCTCGCCGGATAGACCCACCTCCCCGAAGCAGGTTAAGGAAGGATCGATCGGACTGTCCTCCAGGCTGGAAACCAGAGACAGCACGATCCCGAGATCCGCCGCCGGCTCCGAGATCCGGATCCCGCCGGCGATATTGACATAAGCGTCGCAGGACGAGAGGGACAGAGAAAGCCTCTTTTCCACGACCGCCATCAGAAGATTCACACGGTTATAATCCGCGCCGGCCGCTGTACGCCGGGGTACGTTAAAAAAGCTCCGGCAGACCAGAGCCTGGATTTCGAGAAGGATCGGCCTGGTCCCTTCCATCGAGCAGACCACTACGGAGCCGCTGGCTCCCTCGGGCCGGCCGGAGAGCATATATTCCGAAGGGTTTTTCACCTCGATCAGGCCCTTCTCCTGCATCTCAAAAACACCGATCTCATTCGTGGATCCGAAGCGGTTCTTAACCCCGCGAAGGATCCGGTAGCTTTCATGCCGCTCCCCCTCAAAATAGAGAACCGTATCGACCATATGCTCAAGGACCCGCGGACCGGCGACGACGCCCTCCTTGGTTACATGCCCCACGATGAAAACGGAGATTCCCTCCGTTTTGGCAAGCTGCATCAGGATCCCGGTGGACTCCCGCACCTGGGAGACGCTCCCCGGAGCCGAGCTGATCTGGTCATTGTACATCGTCTGGATCGAGTCGATCACGGCAAATTCCGGACGCATTTTACGGATCGTCTCGGCAATGTCCGTAAGATTCGTTTCCGCGAGCATAAACAGCTCTCCGGTAAAGCCGCCCAGCCGGTCCGCGCGCAGCTTGATCTGCTCCAGAGACTCCTCCCCGGAAACATAGAGAACGCTGTGTCCCGTATTTACAAGGTTTCTGCAGACCTGCAGCATGATCGTGGATTTCCCGATGCCGGGATCACCGCCCACCAGGGTCAGCGACCCCCGCATGATCCCGCCGCCGAGCACCCGGTCCAGCTCCTCCATCCCGGAGGAGACTCTTTCTCCGGTCCCGGTAACGATCTCGGACAGCTTTACCGGCGCGGCGTCCTGCGTTTTCCGAACGGTCTTCGCCGCCCCGTAGCCCTTCGGCGCCGCCGGCTCCTCGACAAAGGTATTCCATTCCCGGCACCCGGGGCACTGTCCCATCCACTTCGCGGATTCATAGCCGCAGGACTGACAGAAGAACAGGGTTTTCTCCTTGGCCATTCCTTACGCCTTTACGATCTCCACAGCCACCGGCTCTCCGGGATTCAGCTCCACGGAGAAAGTGAGCTTTCCGCTCAGGCTGCTCTTTAAAACACCGATATCCTTTCCCTCCACAAGAACCCTGTAGGAGGCTTCCTCTTCAAGACCGACCGTGATCTCGGCGTCCTCGTCCCCCTCCACAAGGAAGGAGATCCTGTCTCCCTCTGCCGCGAAATGATTGACGGCCGTTCCCGGGGTGGACTCGTAGGCAAAAGCCCCGTCCTTTTCCAGCCGGGTGATCTCGCGGAAGGTCTTCACCTTATAGAGCGCGCCCTCATGCTTGAGCTCCAGCTTTTTCTTCTCCGCCAGAGAGTAGTCGCCGAAGCTGAGAGTCCCGTTCTCGTCGCCCCGGATCAGTTCTTCTACCTTCGCCATGCTTTTTTCCTCCTGAATGCTTATTCTACGGTTTCAAAAACAATTTCCTTCTTATTCTTCAGACCGATGGCCACCGTTGTGCCCGATCGGATATTTCCCTTCAGGATCTCCTCCGCCAGCGGATCCTCGATCCGGTTCTGGATCATCCTGCGTAAGGGTCTGGCGCCGAATTTCGGATCGTAGGCCTCGTTCACGATAAATTCCTTTACGGCCGGCTTGATCCTTAAGGTCAGCTCCATCTGCTCCTTCCCGCGGCGGATCAGATTCTTCGTCAGTAAGGTCACGATCTTTTTCATGTCCTCTTTATTCAGCGCCCGGAACACGAGCGTTTCATCGATCCGGTTCAAAAATTCGGGCTTGAAGATCCTCTTCAGCTCCTCCATAACGGAGTCCTTCATCCGTTCGTAATTCTGTTTTTCGTCATCCCTCTGGCCGAAGCCCAGATTTTTCGGTGCGATGATGCTGGACGCACCGGCATTGCTGGTCATGATGATGATCGTATTCTTAAAGTCCACCTTCCGGCCCTGGGCATCGGTAATCCTTCCGTCATCCAGAACCTGCAGCAGAATATTAAATACATCGGGATGGGCCTTCTCAATCTCATCAAAGAGGATCACGGAGTACGGGTGTCTACGCACCTTTTCCGAAAGCTGCCCGCCCTCATCGTAGCCCACATAGCCCGGAGGAGAGCCGATCATCTTGGAAACGCTGTGCTTTTCCATATATTCGGACATATCCACCCGGATCATCGCCGATTCCTCCCCGAACATCGCCTCCGCCAGGGTCTTGCTGAGCTCCGTCTTTCCGACACCCGTGGGTCCCAGGAAGAGGAAGGAGCCGATGGGCCGGTTCGGATCCTTCAGCCCGACACGACCGCGTCTTACGGCCCGCGCAACGGCGGAAACCGCTTCCTCCTGGCCGATGACCCGCTGATGCAGCGTCCTTTCCAGCCGCGTCAGCCGCGCGGATTCCCCTTCGGTCAACCGCTTTACCGGTATCTTCGTCCAGACCGCGACCACCTCGGCGATCTCGTTCTCTCCGACCGTCAGCTTCTTTTCCTGTCCGGTCTTTTTCCTGCGTTCCTCCAGGCGCTTTCTTTTCCTCTCAAGCTCGGCGAGCCTTGTTTTTTCCTCCGACGCGTCCCCGAAGCGCCCTTCCTTTAAGGCGAGCTCAAGCTGTTCCTCGACCTCCCGGATACCCTCCTCGGTCTCCTTTAAGCCCTTTGGCGCATGAAAGCCCGCGAGCCGGACTCTGGAGGCCGCCTCATCCATCAGGTCGATCGCCTTATCCGGCAGAAACCGGTCGCTGATGTAGCGCTCCGACATTTTTGCGGCCGCCGTCAGCGCGTCATCCGTGATCGTCACATGATGGTGCTCCTCGTACTGGCCGCGGATCCCCTTCAGTATCTCGACCGTTTCCTCCACCGAGGGCTCCTCGATCTGAACAGGCTGGAACCGCCGCTCCAGCGCCGCATCCTTTTCGATGTGCTTGCGGTATTCCTCGATGGTCGTGGCACCGATGATCTGAAGTTCGCCCCTGGAAAGCGAGGGCTTCAGAATATTCGCCGCGTCCAGAGCGCCCTCCGCTCCGCCGGCACCGATGATCGTATGGATCTCGTCCACAAACAGGAGAATGTTTCCGGCGCTGATGGCCTCATTGATCACCCGTTTGATCCGTTCCTCAAATTCACCCCGGTATTTGGAGCCGGCCACCATCCCGGAAAGGTCCAGACTGACCACCCGCTTTCCCTGAACCTGCTCCGGCACCTCGCCGTTTACGATCCGGCTGGCAAGACCCTCGGTAATGGCTGTTTTCCCAACACCGGGCTCCCCGATCAGGCAGGGATTGTTCTTGGTCCTGCGGGACAGGATCTGGATCACCCGCCGGATCTCCTCTTCTCTTCCGATCACGGGATCCAGCTCCCCGTCCTTTGCGAGCTTCGTCAGATCCCTGGAGTATTTGTCCAGCATCGGTGTATTCCGATCCGTCTTTTTCTGGGGCCGTCCGTTCTGAAAATCCTCCTTATAGAGGTTCTGATCCTCTCCGATGGCCGCCAGCGTATCCACATAGAGCTTCTGCTGATTTACTCCGAGCGTGTTCAAAAGCCGAACCGCCGCGCAGTCCGGTTCCTTGACCAGCGCCATCAGAAGATGCTCTGTGCCGATCTCCTTACTCTTAAACCGCTCCGCCTCGGCAGCGGCGCCCTCTAAAACGTTCATCGCCCTGGGCGAAAAGCCGTCGGGATCCACCACCATCACATCTCCCGAGGGCGCGATCAGGTTCTCGATCAGCTCGATCAGCTTCTGTTCCTCGACCCCGGACTCCATGAGCACCTTGGCCGCCACCCCGGTTCCTTCCCGAAGGAAGCCCAGGAGAATATGTTCCGTACCTATATAGTTATGGTGCATAACCGTGGAAACGAGCGCGGCCGCCTCCAGCACCTGCTTTGCCTTTTTCGTATATGCCTTATCCATGGCTTTTTCCTAAATTCTCCCCTTAATCATCCAGATCGATGAAGGTCAGATCATCGTCCTCGTCATCCTCTGCTTCGTCTTCATCGTCGTCTGAGGGTCTGGCCTTCCTTTTCTTTTCCTTTTTCCGACGGGGCTTCTCCTTTATCTCCTCTTCGTCCTCTTCCTCAACGTCCTCTTCTTCCTCTTCCGGCTCTCTTCGTTTTCTGTTTCTGCCGAACAGGGGAAGCACCTCCGGCGCCGTTTCTTCTGCCTCTTCCTCCTCTTCTTCGTCATCCTCATCCTCGTCGTCGAAGAAGTCGTCGTCCCTGCGCCGGAGCATGGCCGCCTGAACCACAACCACGATCAGAAGCACCACGATAACGCCGAGCAGGATCAGAAGAAGGATCCGAACCTGTGAACGGAAGATATCATACTCCTGAATCATCTCGTAGGCGTCCTTTCCGTCCAACTCCTCTCCCATCCCAAGCAAAGACTTGATAGTTTCGAGAAAATTAGTCATGTTTTAATTTCTCCTTCTATATTACCTAAAATGAAATCTTCTTTTTAATTCCGTCGTTGCCCTTCTGCCGCCGATGATCAGCGTCCCGACGAAGAACAGAACCGATACGAAGAGCGCCACCTCCGCCATATAGGGCCAGGTAATGATCTTCAGCAGCGAAAGCACCACCGCCAGGATCGAAAGCAGGATCATAAAGATCTGCCAGCTTATGTAGCTCTGCCAGTTCCGGAAGTTGATGATCATCAGGATCACGACAAGAGCGTTGATTGCGAAGATCGCTCCCGGGAAGACAATGTTTAACGACCATCTCTCAAAGCCCAGGATATAGTCAATCAGAATTATATAAAGAAGGCTTAAGAATACCATGGCAAAGGTTTTGATCCCATAGCGGTATTCCTTCTCCGCCAGCAGCTTCATCGTCAGCCAGCCCATGATCAGGCCGCCGCCTGTGATCACGCACCACCAGGTTCCGTTATAGGTTCTGTAATTAATATAAATCAGAATTAATTCCAGGACCAGGGCCGCCACCACATAGATCCGGATCGCCAGCTTGATCTTACGCTCCCGGATCTGAATATCCGGATACATGTTTTTTCTCTCCTCGGTCTGCTCCAGAACGCTCCGGCACAGGGGGCAGATATCCGTTTTATCTAAAATATCGGCATGGCATTGTTTGCAGTATCCCATTCTCTTCTCCTCACAGCATACATCAGTAAAACAGTCCGTTCGTCTCGGCCGAAACGGTCAGTCCCTCAGACGCCAGCGTCCGGACAAAGCATCGTTCTATGTTCAGATCCTGGTAGAGCGTACTGAAGGTAAAGGTCAGCACATCCCCATAGGAGCAGACCGTTCCCTTCAGAAGCTGCGCCATCGAAACGGCCAGCATCGCGTGGAAGCTCTTTACATAGGGCCGGTAGGGCTCATCGATGGAGATCACACCCACGTTGGTCAATGTAGAAGTATTCGAGTGGGAGATGAAGCGGTAGGCCCACAGCATCCCCTGGTTCTTGAAGAACAGAGGCACGAGCTTGGCCGCCAGACTCTGCGCCTTGCTGGCATTGTAGGACAGCGTCACCTCCAGGTTTTCCTTCGTCACCTTCCGCTTTACGTCCTCGTGTACCAGCTTCAGCACCTCCTCGAAGGTATAATCCTCCTTCTCCGGCAGGAACTCCACCGATACCATGACGAAGAAGTTTTTGGAGGTCTCCGAGTCAAAATAGGGCCGCAGATTCACGGGAATATTGATCCTTATGGGCCGGTTATTCCTGTGTACCAGCCACTGCTCCTTATAGATGCCGTAGATCATGGCCGCCACCATGACGTCATTGATCGAGACGCCGCGGGGCTTGGAATAGGCCTTCAGCTCCTTAACGGAAAGATAGATATGGCAGACTCCGAACTGCCCCTTCGAAAGCCGCTCCCCCCGTAAGCGGAAGGCCAGCTTCACCCCATAGGCCGTTCCCTTTTTCCGCTTCCGGTAGTTTTTCAGGAAACTGTCCTCGCGGTTAAAGGTGGTGGTGCTCGAAAGATTGTCTCCGAGCGTTTCCATCAGATCCGGATGGGAAAGCCGTAAATACTGGTAGGTCAGCTCACGGATAAAGACAAAGCCGCCCATGCCGTCCGTCAGAACATGGGAAACCTCCAGATTGATCCTCTGCTCATGCCAGGTCACACGGAACAGATAGCTGTTGTTCCGGTTGTCCCGGATAAAACGGCAGGGATAGGTGGTCTCCGGCGTAACCCGCGGCGCCGGCTTCCCGTTTTCCTCAAAATAGTACCAGAACAGTCCCTGGCGGAGCCTCAGGTTAAAGGCCGGATAGCGGGGCAGCAGCCTGTCTACCGCCGTCTGCAGGATCGCCGGATCGATGTCCTCGTTCAGGGTCACAGAGATCCGATAAACGTTTGTCAGCTCCTCTCCGGCAATCACCGGAAAGATATTGGCCGTATTATCCAGCTTATCCCAGCGGATATTCCGGTTTCTCTCCGCAAGCAGATTCTGTTTTTCCTTTTTTTCTTTTCCGGTTTCAGCATCCTCCCCGTGCTTCATGCGGTTCTCCTTTATATGTATTTTTCTTCAAAGGCTTCTCTCGTCATGGGTTTTCCGAAATAATAGCCCTGAATAAATTCGGTTCCGATATCTCTTAATTCCTTTAACTGTTCCTCGGTTTCCACACCCTCTACCACCGTCGTCAGCCCGATGGTATGGGCCAGCTCGGCCACAAGGCGTACAAAGGCAGCGGAATATTTATCCTCATGGATATCGCGTACAAAGCTCCGGTCGATCTTGATCTGGTCAATCGGAAGCTCCCGGATATGGTTCAGGGAGGAATTCCCGATCCCGAAATCGTCAAGCGCCACCTTCACACCGAGCCTTCTGAGGTCCGCAAGCACCCGCTTCATCCGGGCCAGGTCAGACACGGACATCGCCTCCGTCACATCCAGCGTTACATTCTCCGGCACAACGCCTGTCTCCCGCAGGACCTTTGAAACAGTCTCGACGATATCACTCTGCAGAAGCTGCAGGGCCGAAAGGTTAATGCTGACCGAAAAATCCGGATGGCCGTAATCATTCCAGTACCGCAGGCTCAGCAGCGCCTCATGCAGCACATGGCCCCCGATCCTGCCCATGAAGCCCAGATATTCCGCCATCGGGATAAAGTCGGCGGGGGATACCAGCCCGAGCTCCGGAGAGTTCCACCTTAGCAGCGCCTCGGCCCCAAGGCATTTATCCATCCCCTCCCGGATATCCGTAACCGGCTGGAAATAGATCTCAAACTCCTCGCACCGGTTTTCCACGGCCTCCTTCAGGCACCTTTCCATATCGGACCGCCGGATATCCGTCATCTCCACCGCATCGTTATAGCGGGAGATACGGTTTTTCCCGTTCCGCTTCGCATCGTTCATGGCCACCTCGGCCTTGGCCATGATCTCCTTCGCGTTATCGGCGTCCTCGGGAAACCGGACGATGGCGAGGCACATATTGCAGTAATAATCCTCTCCGTTCAGATACCAGGGCCGCACAAACATCGAGCGGATCTCCTCCACCACGTCGTTCAGAAGGTAGATCTGGTGGTCGGTCAGGACGATCGCATAGGTATCGCCCTCCAGGCGGTAGCAGTTGTTTTCCACCCCCGGCAGCTTCAGAAGGTCCTGCGCGACCTGCTTTAAGAGGATATCCCCGGAATCATGGCCGATTCCGTCGTTAATATGCTTGAAATCATCGATATTGATCAGGATCAGGGCACCGCCGTCCCCGCTGGTCCCGTATTCCCGGATATACTGATCCAGCGTCCGCTCACACCGCCGGCGGTTATGCAAGCCCGTCAGCGCGTCGGTATCCAGCTCTCTTTCCAGCTCCTGGATCAGGCGTTTCCGCTCCGTCGCTTCCACAATGGTATATAGATGGACCTTTGTCCCGTCCACCCAGGTAATCGGGGTCGTCCGGACATCAAACCACCGTTTCCCCGAAGCCGAATATACTTCCGTAAACGAATTTTCGGTGGGAATCGGCTCCGGATAGAAGATATCCCGGATGGATTTCAGCCTCCCGCTCTCCGGAAACATATCCTTGAAGGCCCGGTTCAGAAACAGGATCTTCCTCTCCTCGGGCTCCTCCACCAAAAGCGCGCTTCCCGCGTTTTCCAGCACTGCCTCCAGAGAGGCATAAGAGCTGGCGAGGGAATTCCGGGCGATCCGTCGCTGCAGGATGCTCTGGATGATCTGCCGGACATCGTTTAAGAACTTGATGTCGTTTACATCCCAGATCCGTTCCTTCCTCCCCTCGAAGAAGGTCAGATACATCCCGACCCGTCCCTGTACCTCCACCGGGAGGCTGACGGCCGCTTCGACATGATACTCCTTAAAAAACCGGTCAAAATCCTGGGGCTTTGCGGAATCCGAGGAGATCATATAGGGCTTCCCGGTCAGGAACGGAACCCTCTCCACCGGCATCCGCCGGACCTTTTTCACAAAGGAAACGTTCGGATCCGTGGAGTATTCCGCGATCATATCCACGGTTTCCTCGTCCCGCGAGATCCGCCACAAACCCGCGTGTGTGAGTTCAAGATAGGTTACCGCCTGCTCCAGAATATCGTTTACGACTCCGGAAAAGCTGTTATCGCTCTCCTGCATCAGAACGATATTCGTCACAGCCTCATTTCTCTTCAGCTTCCTCTGGTACTCTTCCTTCTCGTCCAGGACCCGCTTCGTCGCCTCCTCGGCAAAGAGCTCGTCCATACGGGCCGTGAGGAAATTCTTGGACAGCGTCTCCAAAAATTCCAGCGACCGGTCAAAGTCGGCATCCGTCGTGGTCCGAAGGCCCTCCGGCAGCTCCTGCTCGCCCAGCCTCTCTCCGATAACGCCAAGGATCACCCACAGCGCCACGATCGCGCCCTTGACCCGCACCGCGAGGCCGCAGCAGCGAAGCCAGGGCCTGTCGGTTTCCGCCTCCTGTACATTTTCATAGGGCGAAGCCACCAATCTCTGCAGCAGGGTCATATGGGTCTCCGCGCTGATATTTTGGTGCAGAAAAGAAAGCTCCTCCTCCTTCCCGTAGGGTTCCGTGATCACTCCGCGGGTTCTGGAGAAGCATTGGGCATACACTCTCTGGGCCAGGCAGAATTTGTCCTGCAGCTCCTGCATGGCCTTTTTATCCAGGAGAGCTTCGTTATATTCGTCAAAAGAATCGGCTTCTCTGGCCTTGTCTAATGCCATTTTCTTCCTCAAACCTCAATGCCGTTCTGTTGCAAAAGCCGTTGGGCACTTTCCACCGAATCCTTCCCGGTCCGGTTCTTGATCGGCGCGAACTCTCTTTCCCGCACCACCTCAAAGCCGAGACAGGTCGAAAGCTCCCACAGAAGATCCAGCACCAGAAGCTCATACTTAAACGCATTCGGCTTCTCCGGCTCCGTCCTTTTCCCGTTTTCGTCCACGCAGGAAACCTTTTTCTCCACGCGGTGGAAGGGGATCCGGCGGTCTGTCGCTTCGTCCAGGGCCGACCGGCGGAACAGATAATTCAGGATCACGCCATAATTATATACAAGCTCTCCGTCAGGGCCTCTTTTCGTCTTCATCTCATCGGTCAGCTCGTAATACTCGACCACAAGGGGGCGTCCTTCCTTCAGGCACAAAACCCCCACGCCCTCATCCGGGGCATTCTTTTTTATAACCTTGGCCCCGGTATTTACGCCGCTTTCTTCTACGGCACCGACGAACACCGGATCCAGGATCCTCTGCAAAACGTTATCTACGGCAAATACATTCAGCCATTCGACGCCGGACGCCTTAAAATGGATCCCGGCCTTGCTTCCGAGGAGGGAGGGATACCACCCGCCGTTGCCGTTGGGGGAGGTGGCCAGCCGGTTCTTCTCCTCCAGAAGGATCTGACCGTCCGCACCCACCGCGGGCGCATTCTCCTGCACAAAGAAAAAGATGTGCTCCTTCGGGTAGCCGAAATACTCATGGCTCCTTAAGAAGTCCCGGGTCACACGGTCATTTTTTTCACTCGTCATAATATAGAGGTCCGGGCACACTCCCGCCTCGTCCGTAACCTCTCTCAGATTCTCGATCAGACGCTGGAATATATAGGTCGGCTTATGGATCCCGATATCAAAGACACCCTTCGGACCGTCGGAGCCGAGCCGCGTTCCCATACCGCCGGCGAGCAGCACCGCCGCCGTTTTTCCCTCTCTTATCACGGCAAGTCCCTTTTCCTTCAGGGCATCGCGGTTTTTCTCGATCTCCTCGACCGTACGCACCGGCACCGGGCTGATTTTTCCTTCAAACGCCTTGTCCGCCTCGTTTTCCGGAAGCAGGCAGGAAAAGTCCGTGCGAAGGATCTGGTCGGAAAAATCCTCTTTTTCCGTTTCTGAGAGCTCCTCCCAGAAGCGCAGCGCTTTCGTCTGGGAGAACTCCTCCATTTTTCTTAAGGCCTGTTCTTTTTTATCCATAAGTAATATTTTATCAGATTGATTATTCCGTATCAACTCTGTAGTTTCTGCAGCTTTTGACGTATTCTCTGGATCGCGTTGTCGATGGATTTCGGTTCCTTCCCGAGAAGTCTCGCGGTTTCCCGGTAGGTCAGGCCGCACAGGCTGTAAAGAAAAACCTTCCGCTCCATCGGGGAAAGAAGCTTCCCCGCGCGTTCGAGCAGGCCTTCGAGCTCCTCTCTCTGAAGCAGCAGCTCCTCCGGGTCCTTTTCCCCCTCTTCTTCCGTGTCGATCGGCACATAGGAGTTCAGCGGCGCGTTTTTCTTCCGGTTATCGGCCTCGATCGCCGAATACATCCTGCGTGTGATCACAAGCTTCGCAAAATGCGAAAAAGACGAATCCTTTTCCTCCCGGAAGTCGCGGATCGCCTGATACAGTCCGATCATTCCCTCCTGAATCAGGTCATCCGAATCCCCTCCGACCAGAAAAAGCTCACTCGCCTTTTTTCTCACCATGGGTTTGTATTTTTCCATCAAAAGCAGAAGCGCCTTCTCGTCGCCCCTGCGATAGGCCGCAACGAGTTTTTCATCCTTCACTTCCATTCGTTTTTCAACCTTCTCTGCCTGACGATCTCATAGCCGAGCACCCCGCAGGCCACGGACACATTCAGCGACCCGAGCTCTCCGTGCATCGGAATGGCCGCGGCATAATCGCAGTGTTCCTTCACGAGCCGGCTCACCCCGTTTCCCTCGTTTCCGAGCACCAGCACCATGGGGCCGGTAAGATCCAGCTCGTACATACTGGTCCCGCTCATATCCCCGCAGACAAACCAGAGTCCTCTTTTCTTCAGCTCCTCTATGGTCTGTACCAGGTTCCCGGTCTTTACCACGGGAACGAAGGAGGCGGCACCGGCCGAGGCCTTGACGGCCGCAGGAGTCAGGAGGGCGGAGCGCACCTTCGGAAGGATGATGCCGTGGGCGCCCGCCACATGGGCGGTACGGAGAATGGCTCCGAGATTATGCGGGTCCTGCACCTCATCCAGCAGAAAGAAAAAGGGAGGCTCTCCCCTTTCCTCCGCGATCCGGAAAAGCTCGTCCATTTCGACATAGGTCCCGGCACCGGCCAGCGCGATCACTCCCTGATGCGCCCTGTCCTTCGCCATTTCCGTCAGCCGTTCCTTCGGGAGGAACCGCACAACGGTATCCGTTTTTTTTGCCTCACGAAGGATGGTCCGAATCGGTCCATCCTTTAAGCCATCCTGTACATACAGCTTTTCGACTGTGGTCCCCGCGCGAAACAGCGCCAGAACGGCGTTTCGTCCGAAGACCAGACTTTCGTCCCTTTTTTCCTCATCCATTCTCTTCTACGTCCCCCATGCAGACCCTCATCAGCTCCATCAGCCGCGCTGTCTGATCCGTCAGGTAGAGATAACCGACCAAAGCCTCCACTCCCGTAGCCTTCCGGTACTCTCCGACCGACGCATGCTTCGCCGTCGTGGAAGGATTGGCGTTCCGCCCCCGCCGGTAAACGTCCGCCTCCTCCTCGGTAAGAAGCGAAGAAAGCCGCTCGGCGGCCTTCGCCTGGGCCTTCGCGTTTACAAGCTCCGCCGTCCTTCTGTGGAACTCCTTCGGGCTTCGGTTTTTTTCCCCCGCCACCGCAGAGCGGACGATCAGGGAATAGACCGCGTCGCCGAGAAAGGCCAGCGTCAGAGAAGACACCGTACGGATATCGGTTCTCTGAAGCGACAGAGCATCCCGGACCACGGCAAAGCTTAAGCCCTCTTCCATCGTACTCCTTCTCTGGTATCCTCCAAAAGGATGCCTTGAGCCAGAAGAGAATCCCGGATCTCATCCGCACGCGCGAAGTCCCTGTTTTTCCGCGCCTGATTCCGTTCCTCGATCAGAGCCTCCACCTCCTCGTCCAAAAGCTCCTCTTCCTTGTTAAGCCGAAGGCCCAGGACCTCCAGAAGGATCTCGATATTTTTTAAGGTTTGTTTTAAGAATTCGCTCGACTTGCCTTCTATATTGGAATTTGCGAACCGGACCAGGTTGAAGACAGCGGAGATCGCATCCGCGGTATTCGCATCGTCCTCCATAGCCTCCTCGAATTCTCTCCTTATGGCGTCCTCCTCTTCCAGAAGCTTCCTTTCTTCTTCCGTAATCGGCGCATCTTCCTGGTTATCAATTTTAAATTTAATATTGCTCACCGCTGTTTCAATCCGCTGAAGCGAGGCTTTCGCCGCCTCCATCAGCTCCTTGCTGAAATTCAGGGGGCTACGGTAATGCGCGCTGAGCATGAAGAAGCGCAGGACCATGGGATCATAGCGCTCCAGGATCTCCCGGACCGTAAAGAAATTTCCGAGAGACTTGCTCATCTTGCGATTATCCACGTTCAGAAAGGCGTTGTGCATCCAGTAATGGGCAAAGGGCACCCCATTGGCCGCCTCGGACTGGGCGATCTCGTTTTCATGGTGGGGGAAGATCAGGTCCTCACCCCCCGCATGGATATCCATCGTATCCCCGAGATACTTCCGGCTCATGACCGAGCATTCGATATGCCAGCCCGGCCGGCCGTCGCACCAGGGCGAGGGCCAGAAGGGCTCGCCCTCCTTCTTCGGCTTCCACAGCACAAAGTCAAGCGGGTCCTCCTTTCCCTCCTCTCCCGCCACCCGGATCTCGCGATGACCCGCCTCCAGGTCGTCCAGGTTCTTATGGGAAAGCTTTCCGTACTCCGCAAAGCTCCTTGTCCGGTAATAGACCGTTCCGTCCGCGGCCACATAGGCATGGCCCTTGTCCACCAGCTTCTGAATCATATCGATCATGCCGTCGATCTCCTCGGTAGCCTTCGGATGCACGGTGGCCGGCTTGATGTTCAGGGCTTCCATGTCCTTTTTGCACTCGGCGATATAGCGGGCGCTGATCGCAGAGGCCGGAACGCCCTCCTCCTGCGCTTTTTTAATGATCTTATCGTCCACATCGGTAAAGTTGGACACATAATTCACCTTGTAGCCCTTGTACTCCATGTACCTGCGGAAGGTATCGAAGACGATCATCGGACGGGCATTTCCGATATGGATCAGGTTATAGACCGTGGGTCCGCAGACGTACATCGAAAGCTGGTTCGGTATGATCGGAACAAGCTCCTCCGCTTTTTTCGACATCGTATTATAAATCTTCATTTAATTTCTCCTGTTCTTCTTCAGGACCACATTTTTTAAAATTACAATTTATTTTTCGTTAAATACCGAGTCCATAAATAAATTCATCACTCGCGGGAAACTGCTTATCCCATTCCTCCCGGCTTCTCTTCGCTGCGGCCTTGAGCTCCTCCTCATAGCGCGTGATCTCGACCACCTTTTTCAGATTCTCGGTCAGGACCCTGGTTTCCTGCTCCAGGTCAATGACACGGTTCACCAGGGCGGAATTTTCCCTCTGCAGAATCTGAATATCCTCACGCACCGGATCCGGCAGATGGATCTGATCCAGCTCGGAGTTGTCGATGGGCTTATTGTTCCGCCGCACGACCCGCCCCGGCACACCGACCACTGTACACTCCGGCGGCACATCGTTGATCACAACGGAGCCGGCCCCGATCTTGCTGTTCCTTCCGATCGTAATGGACCCCAGGACCTTGGCCCCGGAGCTGATCATGACACCGTCCTCAATCGTGGGGTGGCGTTTTCCGGTTTCCTTTCCGGTCCCTCCCAGGGTCACGCCCTGATACAGCGTAACATTGTCCCCGATAATCGTCGTTTCTCCGATAATGACTCCGGTCCCGTGGTCAATAAAGAAGTTTTTCCCGATCACGGCTCCCGGATGAATCTCGATATTCGTTTTTCTCGCCGCACGCTGGCTGATGCAGCGGGCGCGGAAGAAATGGCCCTTCTGATAGGCCTTATGGGCCCTCCGGTAGCTTCTCATGACCTGGAAGGACGGATACAGAAATACCTCCCAGATGGTCCTGATCGCCGGATCTCTTTTTCGGAACAGCTCATAGGCTTCCTTAGCGTCTTTGATGATCCCCATTTTTCTATCCTTCCCGATATCGGCAGCCGGGACAGGCGTTTACGTCCCTGCTCGCTTCATAAAGCCCCTCGATCAGGGAAACGGCCTGGGCCGAAATCCCCTCCCCTCTCCCGGTAAAGCCCAGCCTCTCCTCGGTCGTCGCCTTGACGGAGACCTGGGTTATGCTGAGGTTTAAGGCCGAGGCCAGGTTCTGTCTCATTTCCTCGATATAGGGCCTGAGCTTCGGCGCCTGGGCAATAATGGTAGCGTCAATGTTTCCGATACACCAGCCCTCTGCGTTCAGCCGCCGGCTGACCTCCTCCAGCAGGACCATGCTGCTGATCCCTGCATATTTTTCCTCCGTATCTGGAAAAAGGAGACCGATATCGCCGAGAGCCGCTGCGCCGAGGAGGCTGTCCATAACGGCATGGATCAGAACGTCCGCATCGCTGTGTCCGAGGAGCCCCTTTTCATAAGGGATCCTCACACCACCCAGGATCAGCTCCCTGTCCTCTGCCAGTCTATGCACATCATAACCGATACCCACTCTCATGTAAACGAATACCTCCGACAAGAAAAAGCCCCTTATACGAGGAGGAACCGCCAACTTTGGGGAAATTGGCGGTTCGTAAGGGGAGAGTTCTAAAAAGTAAAATCTACTTTTTATGCTCCCACTATACCAAATACCTTTTAAAAAACAATATAGATTTTGTTACATTTTTATGAATTTTACTTTTAATTTTATGCAAGTGCGGCAGTAATGATCGCCATGGAATATACCTCGGAAGCGTTGCAGCCCCTGGAAAGATCGTTGATCGGGGCATTTAAGCCCATCAAAATCGGTCCGTAGGCGTCAAAACGGCCGAGACGCTGCGCGATCTTATAGCCGATGTTGCCGGCGTTGATGTCCGGGAAGATAAAGGTATTGGCACGGCCTCCCAGCGGGCTGTTGGGACATTTCGTTCCCGCCACCTTCGGAGATACGGCGGCGTCAAACTGCATCTCACCGTCGATCACCGTATCGGGATAAAGGGCCTTTGTCCTGTTCGCGGCATTCCGCATCTTATCCACGGTCTCACCGGCACCGGAGCCCAGCGTCGAATAGCTTAAGAAGGCCACCTTCGGGTCCATGCCGAAGATCCGCGCGCAGTTCATGGCTTCGCCGGCGATCTCCACGAGCTCGTCCTCATTGGGGTTAATGTTGATGGCGCAGTCGGCCATCGCAAGTACCTCGTTATCACCGGTCGCCGAGGCACGGACCAGGATGTAGACCGAGGATACGATGGAATTCTCGGGCTTGGTCTTAATAAGCTGTAAGGCCGGGCGGACCGTATCCGCTGTCGTATAGGTCGCTCCGCCGAGAAGGGAATCCGCATACCCCATCTTGACGAGCATGGTTCCGAAATAGTTGGCGGACTTCAGCATCTCTCTGGCCTTTTCAGGCGTCATGCCCTTGTTCTTACGAAGCTCCACGAACAGATCCACCATCGTATCGATCTTTTCGAAATCGTAGGGGTCGATGATCTCCGCTCCCCGGATGTTGAACGCGGACTCCTCCGCCGCCTTGAAGATCTTTTCCTTATTTCCGACGAGGATCGGATGTAAAAAGGTACCTGCCAGAAGGCGCGATGCCGCCTCCAGGATCCTCGGATCCGTTCCCTCGGTAAAAACAATCTTTTTCGGATTCTTTCTCAGTTTGTCGATCATCATTCCAAATCCAAAGCTAGCCATAGTTCCCTCCCTTGTTTAATGAAAAATCTGTGTAACTGTTGTTGTTTTGCATCTGCCGGGGTCCCCGTCCCGGCAGATACCGATTTATCTTTTATTCTACCAGAATCCCGCCAAAATACAAGCTACACGATATCTCCGCGCAGGTCGTCGCTGACCTCCGTAAACTCCACGACCCTCGGCTTTTTCCGATAGAAGATGTCGTAAAGCACCGGAACGATGAACAGCGTCATCAGCGTCGCATAGAGAAGGCCGACCGCCACAACGATGGCCATTTCCTTGCTCATATCGTTTCCGGCGTCCTGGCTGAAGACCATGGCCATCATGGCCAGGATCGTGGTCAGCGCCGTCATCAGGATCGGCCGCATCCGGGTCTTCCCGGTCTCGATCAGCGCCTCCCTCTTCTCCAGGCCGTGGATCCAGAGCTTGTTCGAATAATCCACGAACACAATTCCGTTATTTACCACGGTTCCCATCAGCACCAGGAAACCCATCAGGGACACCAGAGAAAGCTGTGAGCCGTAGATCAACATACCGAGCAGCCCTCCCGTAAAGGCCAGGGGAACGGTAAAGATCACGATAAAGGGTCCGAGCAGGCTCTGGAACTGGGCCACCATGACCAGGTAGATCAGGATCGCACCCACCACGATCAGAAGGACCATCTGGGAGAGCATATCCACGGTATTCTCCACCTCTCCGCCGAACGACCAGGAGGTGTTGTCCGGAAGCGTTATGTTTTTCAGCTTCTCCTCGACCTGCCGGCGCTGGAGCATGACGAAATATCCGTCCTCGCTCTCCGCGGTCACCGTAATCTGGCGGTTTCCGTCGCTCCGGTTGATCTCGGGCATACTCACTCCGACCTCGAGCCTCGCGACCTCCCGCAGCTTATGCGTTTTGGTCTCGGTCGTCCCGTCATCGTTCTTTACGGTCTCCTCGAACTCCAGGGACAGGAGGTTTTCCTTTGTCAGCTCATGATTCTCGTCATAGATCACCACATCCATATCCCGGTCATCGATGGAAAGCGTCACGGCGGACTTCTCCGTCGTCAGCTTTTCCGTTATGAGCTGGTAGAGCTGAGCCTCGGTCGTCCCGCAGCGCCGGGCCTTGTCCTTGTCGATCAGGAGCCGGAGCTCCGGCTCGGTATCCTCCAGCCCGTTTTTCACGTTTTTAAAGCCCGGGACCTCATTTAAGACCTCCATGACCTGCTCCGACGCGGTCTTCAGAGCCTCCATGCTCGTACCCGAGATATCGATCTCCAGGCCGCTCCCGAGCAATGTGGTCATCTGTCCCATCATGGAATTGCTCACCGACACCTCCGCGTCGATGTTTTCCACCGCGAGATTCAGATCCTTTACCAGCTTATTCAGCTCGTCGATCGTATCGCAGTCCTCCGCCGGAATTATGTAGGCGGAAATGCTGTGATAATCCGACCCGCCCCGCGAGGACAAGAAGGACCCGCCCATTCCGGAGGAGGAGCTGCCATCCATAACCCCGATGTAGGCGGCTTCCGGAACCGAGATCACGGCGTCCACGATCTGATCCGCCTTTTTATAGGCGGTCTCCCGGTCATCCTCCTCAGGGATCTCGGCACTTAAGGTGATCTGCTCCGACCCGGCCTCCGGCAGAAGAACGATCCCCATCGACAGGACCGCATAAACGCAGACGGCTAAAAGGACAACGGCGATCCCGAGCGGCACGATCTTGAACCGCAGGCAGAAGGCCAGGATCCTGCCGTAGAAATTCTGTACCCGGTCAAATATCTTATGCTCCCGCGGCTTTGCCTTCTGAAGGAGCCCCGCGCCCATGACCGGAACGACCGTCATGGCCACAAGCAGGGAGGCAGTCAGCGCAAAGGTAATGGTCAGGGAGAAGGGCAGCATGAGCTGACGCACCAGACCGGAGGTAAAGACGATCGGGAAGAAGACGCAGATCGTGGTCAGTGTGGAGCTGATTATGGCTCCGGCCACCTGCTTTGTCCCGTGGACAGCCGCGTCCGAGGAGGGAAGTCCCTTATACCTCAGACGGTAGATGTTTTCGATGACCACAATGGAATTGTCCACCAGCATTCCGACGGCCAGCGACAGGCCGAAGAGGGACATCATATTGATCGAAACCCCGGTAAAATACATGATGACGATAGCCGTCAGGATCGAGAAGGGGATGGAGAAGGCCACCACCAGAGTCGGCCGGATATCAAGCAGAAAGATCGCGAGGATCAGCACCGCCAGACCGGCACCGATCAGCATACTCTGGAAGATCGAGCGGATGACCATGTCGATATAGTCTCCCTGGTCCACCAGACGGACGACGTGAAGCCCCGGATACTCCGCCTCCAGGTCCTTGATCACCTTCTGTACCAGATCGGATACCTTCGAGGTTCCCGCGGTGCTCCCCTTGAAGACGGAGAGGACGACGCCCCGTTCTCCGTTGACCTTGGCATAGGAATCCCCGGCGTTGTCGGTAATAGTAAGCTCCGCGACATCGCTTAACCGGATATCGCCGATCTCATCGATATGGGTCAGCAGCATCGAGGATAACGTTTCCGGATCCGGATAGTTCTCCCCGATCTTCAGCATATAGGTTTCCCCGTCCGTGCTGTCGATATAGCCCGCGGGCATCGCAAAGTTCTGGGCATAGATCAGGCCGGACAGCGCATCCAGCGTCAGAAGCTGGTCCAGATTGGCCGTATCCAGCACCGCCTTTTTGGAGTCCTCGAACTGCTCTCTCGCTTTTTCCAGCTCCTCCTTCGCCTGGGTAAGCTGGTCCCGGCCGGCCTCGATCTGCATCATTCCGGCCGCAAGCTGAGCGGCTCCGCTGCCGAAGCCAGCCGCTGCCTCGATCTTTCCCGCCTCGGCCTTCCGATAGTTTTCGTCGAGATCCTCGGCCTTTTTCTGGACCTCATCATATACCGCCCTTGCCGCGGTAAGCTCGATCTCCAGATTCGCCAGCTCCCCGTCGATCTGGGGGAGGCGGGTATGGACGATCTCATAGAGCTGCTGCAGAGAGGCAGCATCCAGCGCCGCAGCGCCTGCGCCCGCAGCGTTCGCGGTCTTTTTCACGGCCTTGGCAAGGTCCTTTAAATCCGTATTTCCGAGAAGCTCCGCCTGCGAGGCGAGAGCGTCCAGCGTCGCCTGAAGCTCGGGATTTCCAAGGGCCTCAACCTGCTTTTTAAACTGCTCCAGCCTTCCCGGCTTTTCGATCACCTCGGCCACGCTTCCCGGAAGCTTTGAGGAATCCAGGCCGTAGGAGGCCACGTCGATCCCAAGGAGCAGTCCCGTCGTCTCGATCCCCTGTACGAGCTGCTTCACCCCGGCAAACATCTCCTCTACCTGTGCGAGCTTTCCGGTAACATCGTTATCGATATAGGCCTGGCGCTCCGTACTCAGGGCCGTTTTGCTGGCCTCCAGCGAGGTAATGGACGCTCCATAGGCCGAAACGGAGGCCTCCGCCTGGTCGAGGGCCAGAGCTGCCTCCGAAAGCTGCTCGGTCGTGGTCCTCTGAGTATTTTCGAGCTCCCTTTCCTTGCCGTCGAGCTTGCTTTCCTGCGAATCCAGCTCGTCCTCGGCGTCCTTCAGCTCCTCCTCGGCGCTGGTAAGGTCCTCCTCGGCCTCGTCGAACTTTTTCTCCGCCTTTGTCCGGATCCGTTCATTCAGCCGGTCGATCCTATCCTGAACAAGATGCAGCTCCGCTCTTTCCTCTACCAGACCGCTGGCTTCCACATTCGCCACCCCGGAGATCCGTTCAAAGGAGGGGATGACCTTATCCTCCGCAAAATCGGAAAGCTCATAGATGTTCTTTCCGTCATAGCTCACCGCCGCGTACACCGTTGCCATCATGTCCATCGAAATTTCCATAATATTCGGTGTACCGACCTCCTCGGGGAGGTAGGGCGTCGTCTGATTTACCGCGGAGCTCACCTTGACCATGGCGGAATCCATGTCGGTGCCGCTCGTAAACTCCAGCGTAATGGCGCTGTAATTCTCCGCGCTGACCGAGGTTACCTGTTCCACGGCGGAAACGGTGCCGAGCGTACTTTCCAGCGGCTTCGTCACCGTTTCCTCCACCTTCTCGGGCGTCGCGCCGGGATAGGTGGTGATGACCACCATGTAGGGAAGATCCATGTCGGGAAGCAGACTGGTCTCCATACGCATCAGGGCAACCGCGCCGATCAGCATGATGACGATCACCGCCACGATGACCGTAAAGGGTTTGCGGACACTGTATTTGATCATATATTCCTACTCATTCTTGATCGCCGCCAGAGCAGAGAGCTTCATGGCTCTCCGGGCAGGGAAAAACCCGGCAAGCATACCGATCAGAACCGCGAAAACAAGCGAGAGTCCTGCAAGCCAGGCGGGTATGATCGATATGGTCATGCCTCCGAATTCGGAATCCGAATTCATAACAAGCTGATTGATAATGGCGGAAAGAAGATAAGAAAAGCCCATCCCCACGGCTCCGCCGAAGAAGCCGATGTAGCCGGCCTCCATAAGAAACATGGTCCGGATATTGCGCATATCGCAGCCCAGGACCTTCATCACACCAATCTCCTTCGTTCGTTCGTAGATCGACATCATCATCGTATTGGCGATACCGATGGCCGCCACGAGAAGAGAAACGGCACCGATGCCGCCGAGGACCGCCTGGATCATGTTCATCGAATTCTGCTCCTGCGCGATCCACTCGGCATCGCTGTAGGCGTTGTAGCCGAGATCCTGGATCGCTTTCTGCACCGAGGTCACGTTTTCCATGGCATCCACGTCTACAAGGAGCGTGTTGTAAAAGATCTCCTTATACGGTTTCCCTGTCTTCGAGGTGGGCTGCCCCGGGATCACCTTGTTTTTGTATTCCTTTTTCAGAGCCTCCTTCAGAGCCTCCAGATCGCAGTAGATGCCCCAGGCCGTCGCAGTATAGTCCGATTCCGAATCGTTAAAGCCCTCCTCGATGCCGGCTGTCGGGATCATATACTTTTTCGGCATTTTTACCGGTCCGTCCTCTCCCCCGCCATCCCCGTACATCGCAGAGGTATAGCTGTCTCCGTCCAGATACACGGTCACGGGCTTGCTCATCAGGTCAACGTCCAGGGTCTTTCCCTTTTCCCAAAAGGGCATATCGCCGCTCCTCGGATCGTAATAGTCCTGAAGCGAGAACTTTCCGTAGAAGAAGGACAGCTCTCCTCCCGGCTTCGGCAGCTCTCCCTCGCCGATCTTGATATTCAGCTTTTCAATGGCCTCCGGCGGCAGGCCCTGGAGGCTGTAATTGGCGATATATTTTCCGAATTTGGCCACCACCTGGGCCTCAAGCTTCGGAGATACACCGACGACATGCTCCAGCCCCTTCAGCCGCTCGACGGTCTCATCCGACAGATAATAATCCGTCGCCTTCTTCGAGGAGCTGTCCGTATCAAAGGGAGCGTTCACCTGTACCTGCGTCAGCGAGGCATAATTCTCCAGGTCCTCCATCGTCGAGGTCCGAAGACCGATTCCGAGAGAAACCATAACGATAATGGAGGCGACACCGATCACCACCCCGAGCACTGTCAGGAAGGTCCTTATCTTCCGCTTCCACAGGTTTGACAGGCTCATTTTCAGCATATCCGAGAATCTCATTTATTTCTTTCCTTCATCCTGCCCGTTCTTCGAGGTCCTGTTCTTTTCCTTCTTTTCCTTCTTATCCTTCTTTTCGGGTTCGGGTTCGCTTTCCGGCGCCTCCTCCTGCTCCGTCAGGGAGAGGAAATCCTCATCCTCCTCGTCATCCTCGTCCTCCTCCATAAGAGCAGCCTGTTTCTTCTTTCTGCTTCTCACGGCCAGGACAATGATGATGATGACCGCCACAGCCGCACCCGCGATGATCAGGATCCAGACATAGACGGGAAGCCCGGTGGGCTCCTCCTCGATATATTCCATTTCCGGATCATATTCCAGATCGTCCATACTGAACTCGGAGATATAGAGCTCAAATTCCTTATCAACGGAGGTCACATTTCCGGCATCATCCTCATATTCGATGGCTCCGGAAAGCGTTCCCTCGTTTGCGCTCATCGGGATAAACGAAGCGTCCACATAGCCCGTGTTTCCGGGCTCGATGGTCCCCACAAACACATCCTCGCCCTCCACATACTCATCGTGGAACCGAAACCACACATTGGTCAGCGTGGTCCGTCCGGTATTGTAGATGCTGAAGGACAGGGAATTTTCCTCGCCGACCGTGGCGTAGGGCTCGCCCACCGCCTCCTCGCCGGTATCAAACCGGGCCTCCTGGTAGATCGGGATCGAAACCGAGGCCGTATCCGTAAGATCCGCGTTGTCCCCGGCATCATAGGTCATCTTCACATCCAGCACATAGGGCTTTTCGGTCAGATCCGCCCGCGCACTCATCTCAATGGAAAGATCCACGGTCTCTCCCGGCGCGATCTTATCCTTATAAATGGAGCTCGAACCGGAGGTCGGAAGAAAGGCCGCATAGGACGTGGCCGTTGTGCCGCTCCCCGTGGTCTCGACATCCGCCTGCAGGTCAAACAGGGCGTTTCGTATCGCCGTGGAGGTACTGGTATTCTGTACGTGCACCGTAGCCGTAAAGGTTTCGCCGGCATGAATCTTCTCCGGATTCGTTTCGAAGCCGGTCACGATCATCCGGGGCTTGCTGACATTCTTTTCGGAAGTCTTTTCCTCCAGGGTCCCCGCCCCGGGAGCGCCCTTTACGTTCAGATAACAGGTGATCGAGGTGCTTTCGATGTTCTCGTTCACGATGTAGGTCAGATTGAAATTCAGGGGGTAATAACCCGTATAGGCATCCGGCCGCACCGTAAAGTTAAAGACCACATCCGCCCGCTGGGCATTTACGTCCACGCCCTCTCCATAGGGAGCGATATAAGCGACATGCTTCGTATAGCCCGTGGTTTCCGGCTTAAAGGGCCAGGTGGAGGCCAGATTCGTCACCTGCGGAGTCACCACGATATCCGTAATCGGGAAATAGGCGTAATTTACGATCGGCACCACCAGCGTCACCTGCTGCCCCGCCGATACGGTCTGGGTCACATAGGTATCCCCGATCGTCACATAGGCCGACCCTCCCGACGAATAGGTCGGAGCTGCCGATTCTCCGACATCGCCTCCCGGATCATCCCCGGTTTCCTCCGGGGCCTCCGGAACGGAAGGCTCCGGTGCTTCCGTCGCATATAAGGTAACCGGCATCTGGAAAGCAAGCACGCCGGCCGCCAGGAAAGCAATCCATTTGTTTTTAAAGTGTTTCATTCTTCCAGCTCCTTTTTCTTTTCCTCGATCTTCTGTATTTTCCCGTCCCGGATATGGAAGATCCGGTCCGCAAACTGCGCCAGGTAATTATCATGGGTCACCATGATCATCGTCTGATTATGCTCCTTCACGATACGCTGCATCAGCCGCATTACTTCTGCGGAAGTATTTGAGTCCAGATTTCCTGTGGGTTCGTCCGCGAAAATGATCTCCGGCTGAACCACCAGAGCCCGCGCGATCCCCACTCTCTGCTGCTGGCCTCCGGACATCTGGGTCGGCCTGTGGTCAAGATGCTTTTCCAGGCCCACCAGCTTCAGCATCCGGACCGCCCGTTTCTTTCTCTCCTTCTCGGGGACTCCCTGGAAGGTCAGCGGCAGGGCCACGTTTTCCACGGCGTCCATCGTTGAGAGCAGATTAAAGGACTGGAAGATAAAGCCGATATGCTTCTGGCGGAAGCGCACCAGCTCGTTTTCCTTCATTCCCTCGATATGATTCCCGGCGATGACCACCTGGCCCTTTGTCGGCTTCTCCAGCCCCGCCAGCATATTGAGGAGCGTGGATTTTCCGGAGCCCGAGGTCCCGACGATAGAGCAGAAGTCGCCCCGCCGGATCGTAAAGCTCACGCCGTTTAAGGCCTTCACCTTCGTGTCCCCGACCTGGTAGAACCGGTAAAGATCCTTTACCGTGATCACGTTTTTCATTGTTTTTATACTGCTTTTCTTTTCCGCCATCAACAGATCCTCGGAAGCCCTTCCCCCTGCAGGGGCGACAGCCTCCTCATTCCTCCGATCCCAGTGAGAAGATAAGCTCTTCCCTCGTCCTCTTCCCCTACGCTTCCGGCCAGCACGGCGTCCTTCCCGTAGGCGCTGCTCCTTATTACGGCAAGGGCCTTCTCCCCCTGCTCCTCCGGCACAAAAAATACCGCCTTTCCCTCGTTTCCCATCGTAAGGGGGTCAAGCCCGAGGAGACCTGCGAAGGAACGGACCGCCTCGGATACCGGAAGATCCGCCTCCCGAAGCAGGATCGTTCTTTTCGATGCTGCGGCAAGCTCGGACAGGATCGTGGAAAGCCCTCCCCGGGTTATATCCCGCATACACCTTACATCGATCCCCTCGTCAAAAAGGCGGCTTACCATCTCGGTCAGAGGAGCAGCATCGCTTTTTATCTCATTTTCCACGGACAGCCTTTGGGAGAGTATGGCCGCATGGTGGTCCCCCAGGTTCCCGCTGATCAGAAAGACGTCTCCGGCCCGGAGCCTTTTCGCACCAAGCTCCCTTCCCTCCGGGAGGAAGCCGACACCGGCGGTATTGATGTACATCCCGCCCTTTCCTTCCACAACCTTGGTATCCCCGGCCACGATCAGGACCCCGGCCTCCCTTGCGCAGGCCGCCATCGAAGAAACCACGGTTTTCAGCACCGAAAACGGAACTCCCTCTTCAAGTATAAAACCGGCTGTCAAGTATTTCGGGACCGAGCCGCGGCACAAAAGATCGTTCACCGTTCCGGCCACGGACAGTCTTCCGATATCGCCTCCCGGAAAGAGAAGAGGCGTAACCACGAAGCTGTCGGTCGTAAGGGCAAGCCGCCCGTTTCCGGGCACTGCTGTCGCATCCTCCATCTCCGCAAGATATTCGTTATCAAGCTCCCTCGAAAAGATCTCTTCGATGAGCTCCTGGGTAGCGGTCCCGCCGCTTCCGTGTATTTTTTTCACATGTGGTTCAGCTTCCATAGCAGGCGTGGCATCCTCCCTCCTCCGAAACCATGCAGGAGCCCTGGGGCGTAAGCGGCGTACAGGCCGTTCCGAATAAGGGGCAGTCCAGGGGCTCTGCCTTCCCGGTCAGAATACGGTGGCAGATACACAGAGGATTTTTCTTATGATCCTCGGTAATCCCGAAGCTCCCGGCATCGAGATATCTGTATTTTTCTCTGAGGTACAGCCCGGATCCCCCGATCTCCCCGAGTCCCCGCCAGACGGCCGGCCCTGCCTCGAAGACCTCCTCGATCAGAGCTCTTGCATTCGGATTTCCTTCGGGCCGCACCACCCGCGGATAGGCGTTCACCACCACGGGCTTTCCCTGTTTTTCTATAAGAACGGAAAGCGCGGCAAGGATCTCCTCTCCCGCGAACCCGGAGATCACAAACGGCAGAGCGTATTTCCTGGCCAGCGGCAGAAAGTAGTCCTCCCCGGTCACCACACTGACATGGCCGGGCGCGAGAAAGCCGTCAAGCTTACCTCCCTCCGAAAGGAGCCTTTCGATCACCGGCGGCATCGTCTTCAGGGCACAAAGGAGCTTCACATTCCGGACCCTTCCCTCGAAAAGCTCCTTCACTAAAAGCGCATAGACCGGCGCCGTGGTTTCAAAGCCCACCGCCGCGAACACAAAGTCCGTATCCGGTTCCTTCTCGGCAAGAGGAAGCACATCCATCGGAGAATAGACCATCTCCACCCGGCCGCCTGCCTCCGATAAGGAAAGGGAGCTTCCCGGCACATGCATCAGATCCCCGAAGGTCACGACCGCCGTCCCGCTCTTACAGGACAGCGCGATCAGCCGGTCGATGGCTTCGCTTACGGTAACGCACACCGGGCAGCCCGGTCCGTGTACCAGACGGATCGTCGGAGGAAGAAGCGAAGGGATCCCGTTCTTTCGGATCGCGGCGGTATGGCTGCCGCAGACCTCCATCAGCGTAAGAGGCGGTCCGTCATAGGACATCACCCTTTGTCTTGCTTTATTTACATCCATCATTTCACTTCGTCAAACAGGGCCAGATCCTTTTCCTCCACCTTCTGGAGGATGCAGCCGGCATGTACCAGCACATAGTCTCCGACTCCGGCCTCCACAAAGCCCCGTCTTGCATTCACCCTGTTTCCGCCGAAATCCACCAGGGCGGATTTTTCATCCGGCAGCGAAACGATCCTGCCGGGATAAGCTACACACATGTCTGTTCTCCCGTAAAAGTCAGATAATACAGCTGCCCAAGCGACAGCCCTCCGTCGGTACAGGGCACGGCTATGTTATGGTACACCGCAAAGCCCCTGTCCCGAAAGCCCGTTACCAGGCGTTCAAAAAGGATCCGGTTCAAAAACGTCCCTCCGGACAGGCAGATGGTCTTAACCCCCGCCTCCTTCGCGATTTTTTCGCCGGCCGAAAGGCCAAAGAGCGCGACCGCTTCATGGAACCCAAGCGCCAGACTCTCCACCGGAACGCCCTCTAAGCGCAGCTTTTTCAGCTCATGGATCAGCTTCGGTCCGTTTCCGTACAAAAACCCGTCCTTTTCCAGGAGCTCAAGCCCGAGCGGATGGGACAGCGCCGCTCTCTCCGCCGCCTCCTCGAGCTTCACCGGGCATTCTCCCTCGTAGCTGTTGTAGCAGCACAGGGAAAGAGCCGCGGCAGCGGCATCAAAGAGCCGACCCATAGAGGAATTATAAACGCCGGCATCCCCGTTGTAAAGCGCCGCTGCAATTACTTTCTCCTCGCCCTTCAAGCTCTCTCCCGCGGCATAAAGGTAAGCGGTCAGCGTATGTCCCGCCTCCTTCATTCCCGCATCCCCGGCCAGAAGCTTTACCGGAAGCAGCGAACCCTTCTTTTCAAAGGAAGCGCCGTTCAGGATCAGGAATTCACTGCCCCAGATCGTTTGATCGGTCCCGTACCCCGTGCCGTCAAACGCAAGTCCGAGAACCGGCCCGGTCAGAGAATGCTCCGCCATAACGGATAAAATATGGGCCTGATGATGCTGGATGCGGTGACCCGCCCCCTGGGCAGAATAGTAAAGCGGGTGCAGATCCCCCACGGTTTCCGGGGTATCCATAATGGAAAGCAGCCTCTTCAGCCGGACAAGCTCTCTGTCCCTTACCTTTTCCACGCTGCGCTCCGCCATATCGCCGAAATGCTGGCTGAGATAAGCGCCCTTTCCCCTTCCGAGGGCAAAGGTATTTTTCAAGTCCCCGCCCAGGGCCAGAGAAGGCTTATCCAGGGCTCTCTTTAACACCACGGGCTCCGGAACGAGGCCCCTTGCCCTCCGGATCACCATGGCCGTCTCCTCCATGCCCGCATTTACGACCTGAAAGATCGAATCGTCCAGAGGCGAGAGGATCTTTCGGTCATGGGTCAGGATCAGGTCGA
This sequence comes from Lachnospiraceae bacterium, assembly GCA_017450105.1. GTDB lineage: Bacteria > Bacillota > Clostridia > Lachnospirales > Lachnospiraceae > RUG12461. The sequence goes on from JAFSXC010000044.1 coordinate 33,243, forward strand.
TCTTCCCCTCCTTTAAGAGCGGCAAAAGCTCCTCCTCCTCGGTCAGAATGGGCTGATCGTGCAGATTGGCCGAGGTCATGACGAGAGGCCCCAGGTCGCGTAAAAGCAGGAACTGGATCGGATGCGAGGGGAGCATGGCCCCGATGCGTCCGGACCCCTTCGATACCTCCGGGTCAAATTCCTTTTTCTTCTTTAATAATACGATCGGCCGGACCGAAGAGGTAAGGAGCTCTGTCTCGCGGTCCGATAGAACCGCGTATTCCTTCAGACCTTCGAGATCGTAAAACATGACCGCAAAGGGCTTATGATCCCGGCTCTTTAAGTCCCTGAGCCGAAGCAGCGCCTCCTTTTCGGTCGGCAGACAGACCAGATGGAAGCCGCCGATCCCCTTGACAGCCGCAAGCTTCCCGCTTCGGAGCACCTCAATGGTCTGCGCGATCGCCTCTTCCCCGCCGGCCTCGCCATCAGCCCAAACCGCCTTTACCTGCGGCCCGCATTCGGGACAGCATAAGGTCTGTGCATAGCGCCTTCTGTCTCCCGGCGCTTCGTATTCCATCCGGCATTCATGGCACAGCGCAAACTCGTCCATCGTCAGGTTCTTCCGGTCATAGGGAACGTCCTTCATTACCGAGTACCGCGGGCCGCAGGAGACGCAGGAGATAAAGGGATGGCGGTATCTCCGGTTTCCCTTCGTAAACAGCTCCTTTTCACATCGTTCGCAGGTCGCAAGGTCCGGCGGAAGGAACCGGACGGCTTCCGAATCCTCCCGGCTTTCCGAAATAAAAAAACCGGGGAGAACAGTCCCCGGTTCTTCCTTTATTTCCACGAGATCCACGCGTCCCCCCTGCGGGCACTCCGAAGAAAGCTTCTGAACAAACACGTTCAGCTCCTCTTCCTCACCCTCGGCCTCGATAAAGACCCTTCCTCCGGCGTTTCGAACCTTCCCGTTCAGGCCGGACGTTTCCGCAAGCTCCGCGACAAAGGGGCGAAAGCCGATGCCCTGGACCAGCCCGGACACCGTTATCTGTAAACGCTTTCTCATACCGCGGTCTTCTCCTCCTTCGCAGCCGGCTTCTCCGGCGGCGGCGTTACCGGGCGGGTTAATATCTCCTCCTTCTTTTCCGGTCCCGGCGTCTGATAGCCCGGAACGATGGAAAGACATTTCTTCGGGCATTTCAGCGTACAATAGCCGCACTGGATGCAGTCGAAGCGGTTGATCTTCCAATAGCCCTCCGGCTTGCTGACCTTGATGGTTCCGGTCGGGCAGTTCCGCATACATAAGCCGCAAAGGATGCACTGGTCAAAATCGTTTTCAATATGGCCCCGGCTCCGTTCGGGATAGACCGCGGGCTCTGCCGGATATTTGGTGGTCACCGGCTTATGGAACAGATTCTTAAGAATTGTTCCCGTAAAATTCATGAGTTTTGCCATGGCTTTACCTCTCTGTACAGGAAATGCAGGGATCGATGGTCAGGATCAGGATCGGCACATCCGCGTAATCCGCTCCCTCCAGGGTCTTCAGCATTCCGGGAATATTGGCAAAGGTGGGAGTGCGGATCCGCAGCCGGTCTAAAAGCTTGGTCCCGTTCCCTTTTACATAGTAGCAGGCCTCGCCGCGGGGCTGCTCCACACGCATAAAGTATTCGCCCAGCGGAGTATCGACGGGCTTCACCGGGACATTTAAGTCCTTTTCTTCCGGGAGCTTTGCAACCGCCTGCCGGATGATATCGATGGACTGGAAGACCTCATTGATCCGGACATCGCATCTTGCAAAGCAGTCTCCGACTGTGGAGGTCACCGGTTCAAAATCAATCTCGGGATAAGCGGCATAGCCCCGCTTTCTGGTATCCACCTTAAGGCCCGAGGCTCTTCCGAAGGGCCCCACACAGCCCAGGTCATGCGCCTCCTCCTTCGAAAGCACACCCACGCCCTTTAACCGCGTTTCCACGGTCGCGTCAAAGAGGAAGGTTCTGCGGATCACCTTCAGTTCTCCCTCGATCCATTCGATGGCACCAAGGATCGCCTTGATGTGGTCCGGCTCCATATCCTTTAACACACCGCCTATCGTATTGACGGAGAAGATGACTCTTCCGCCCGTCGTCATCTCAAAGCAGTCCAGGATCTTCTCCCGCATCCGCCAGGCCTGATAAAACAGGCTTTCAAACCCGAAGGCGTCCGCCAGAAGACCCAGCCACAGAAGGTGGCTGTGGATCCGGCTCATTTCGCACCAGATCGTGCGCAGAAACCGCGCTCTTTTCGGCACCTCGAGATTCATGATATGCTCGACGGCCTCACAATAGCCCATACCGTGCATGAAGCTGCAGATCCCGCAGGTCCGCTCCACGACATAGACCATTTCCTGATAATCCTTTTTTTCGATCAGACTCTCCAGACCGCGATGTACAAAGCCGATGGAGGGGATCGCCTTTAAGATCTTCTCATCCTCCATCACAAGGTCCAGATGTACCGGCTCCGGCAGCACCGGATGCTGGGGTCCGAAGGGTACTGTACTCTGCTTACCCATATCAGCCTTCTCCTTTCTGTGCCGGCGCCTCACCGCTGTTTGCCGGAGCTGCCGGCTTCGGCGGCACCTTCGGGGCCGGCTTTGGCGGCGCCTTCGGCCGGTCTACCTTAAGCGGTGTTTCCTGACGGATCCGGTAAAGCTTGTTGTCATAATCCAGATTGATCATACGGATCTTCACACCGAAAAGCTCCTTCATCTCGTTCTCATAAAGGAAGGCGTAGGGGTAGAACTCCGTAATGCTGCTGACCTCCACCTCCGGATCGATGACGATGCGAAGGCTCTTCAGAAGATAGCTTCCGTCATCCGCCGCAAAGGAATAGGACAGCTCATATTTTTTTTCCACATAGGCCGCACAGGCCTGGGAAAGCCGGAAGCCCTGTTTTTTCATCTTCATCGTATGATCCAGAAGCTCCTCCGGCTCTATCGTTATCAGTTCATTTTCGGGACAGATCACTTCCGCCATTAATTCTCTCCCTCCTTCTTTCCGGCCTCTTTCGAAGCCGCAGCAAGCTCCGCCTCGCTCACTCCCTGCTTCACGCGCTGGTCGTGGATATCGGAACGCTTCTGGAACAGCTCCACCGCCTGCACGATCCCGTCGATGATCGACTGGGGTCTCGCCGCGCAGCCCGGAACGTAGATATCCACCGGCACGACCTTATCCGCTCCGCCGAGAATATTATAGGCATCCTTGAATACTCCGCCGGTACAGGCGCAGGTTCCGACCGCCACCACGACCTTCGGCCGCGGCATCTGGTCATAAATCTGCTTTACCACCGGCTCACACTGGGCGTTGATCCCGCCGGTCAGGAGCAATATATCCGCCTGCATCGGGTCTCCGGTATTGACAACACCGAAGCGCTCCGCATCATACACCGGCGTAAGGCACGCCAGAACCTCAATATCACAGCCGTTACAGCTCGCCCCGTCGTAATGGATCACCCAGGGCGATTTTTTTACCTTTCCCATGTTGGCACCTCCCTACAGCAGCTTCCGTCTGGTAATCATCAGGATCAGAAGGTTGATCCCCGCCGCCAGACTCGTCACGATCCAGGTCACCCGCAGCAGAACGTACCATTTGACCCGGGCCGAGGTATTGTCGATCAGGATCTCCAAAAACCAGACCGCCAGAACCACAACCACCGCTACCACATAGCTGATGGGATTACTGTTCACGATAAACAGGCCGAGGACCGAAAGCAGGAACACGTTCTCATACCATTCCGTAATCTGGTAGAGCGCCAGATTCCGGGAGCCCAGCTCCGTCGTGATTCCCTTGACCACCTCCTGATGCGCATGGTGGGAGGTCGAGAGGTCGAAGGGGCTTTTCCGCATCTTGATCGTCAGAATAAACACATAGGCGATGAAGAAGCCCGGCAGATACAGGATCGAGCTGTTGTGCGCTCCGATGATCTCCGACACATTAAAGGTCTTGTTCGCCAGATAAAATCCCACGCAGGCCAGCAGCACCGCCGGTTCATAGGCCATCATCTGTAAGAGCTCCCGGTTCGCGCCGAGCGTCGAGCTGGGCGAATAGGTAACCGATCCCGCGAAGACCAGGAAGGTCGCTCCGGTGGACAGCAGGAAGAAGCACAGCATGATATCCGATCCCGCGTAGAAAAGGCAGCCCGTGAAGATCTGCAGGATGAAGAAGGTCACGATGAGGAGCGTCTGCGCCTTATTCACAACGATGGTCTGTTTGTTCATCAGCTTCCTTACATCATAGAAGGGCTGAAGCACCGGGGGCCCGACACGGCCCTGCATACGCGCGGAGATCTTCCGCTCCAGACCCTCCAGGAGTCCTCCGACAAAGGGCGCCAGCACAAGAAAGCAGATCACAGAAATGACTGATGTCATAATAACGCACCTCCCACGATCACCGACAGCATCACCATGATCACTGCCGCTGCTATCATACTGCAGGGGAACATCAGCTTCCTCTGCCCGAAATAATTCTTAAAGTACCAGTTCGACAGAACCAGCTCCTTCGGCTTTCCGAAGGAGTCCGTAAAGGAACGGTTATCTCCCTCATTCACACCGTGCATGTACGACGGCTTTTCGTTCGTCCGGATCCGCTTCATATAGCGGTAGGCGATGAGCGGCACAAGAAATACGACCATGATGATGATCACGAGGACGTACAGCAGGCTCTGGGGCAGCACGGACACAGCGGTTCCGAACATTTCCGAGAGAAGCGGCTCCACATAGATCTTCGACAGCAGCGGGAACAGAATACACAGCGCCACCATCAGTCCCGCGTGGATCGTAAGCGAGATCATCTCGTTTCTCTTTGTAATATCCTTGATCGGCCCCTCCTCCGTCGAGGAGATCAGCTTGTTCAGCCACTTGGTCCAGTAGAACAGCGTTGTCGCCGAGCCGAAGCAGATAAAGACCACGAGAATAATATTTCCCTCATCCACCGAGGCTCTGAGCGCCGACCATTTCGATATCAGCATACCAAACGGCGCCAGGAACATCCCGACGATACCGATGAACATGAACTGTCCGAGACGCGGCAGCCGGTAGATCAGGCCGTGCATATCCTCCACATCCCGGGAATGCATCGCGTTTTCGGTTGCGCCGATATCCTGGAACAACAGACTCTTGCTGATGGCATGGAAGATCATCAGAAACACGCCGGCCCACAGGGTTTCCGCCTGGCCCACGCCGGCGCAGGCCGTCATCAGCCCGAGGTTTGATACCGTGGACAGAGCCAGCACCTTCTTTCCGTCGCTCTGGGCGATCGCCATCAAAGAAGCCGCCAGGAACGTAAAACCGCCGACAAAGGCCACCATCATTCCGGTCGTCGTCCCGCTCATCGCCGGGGACAATCGGAACAGGATATAAATTCCGGCCTTTACCATCGTCGCCGAGTGTAAAAGCGCAGACGACGGCGTCGGAGCCACCATCGCGCCCATCAGCCACTTGGAGAACGGTAATTGCGCCGCCTTGGTCAGCGCCGCGAAGGCAAAGAGGGCGATACACAGGGTAATCGAATTATAGTAGGGTCCTCTGGAGACGATGGTCTGAAGATTCAGATTACCATAGGTCAGAGACAGATAGACGATTCCGACAGCCAGTGCCGTTCCTCCGAGGAGGTTCATCCACAGCGCACGGAAGGAGTTTTCGATCGCTTCGTCTGTTTTGGTATAGCCGATCAGAAGGAAGGAGCAGACCGAGGTCATCTCCCAGAAAAGATCGATCCAGTTAAGACTGGAGCTTAACACAAAGCCGAACATGGCTCCGAGGAACAGGAACAGGAGCATGAAGAAATAATATCTCCGATCCTGGAATTCGAGATGGTGGTGGTGGTAGCCGTGCATATAGCCCACGGCATAGATAATGATCAACCCGCCGATCAGCCCGACGATAATACACATCAGGATCGCGAGATGGTCAATGTAGATATGGTTGATCCGCTCGGTTTCGGGACCGAAGAGCTCGAGCCAGGCCAGCATAAGCGTCGGCACTATGGTCAGAAGGCTGATCCAGTAACGCTTATACTTAAAGCACAGGATGGTCACGATCACCATCAGGAGAAGCTCCGCTCCCAGCATGATCATATCTACGATATGAGTATCGTAGTACAGCGCTATCGGCTTCTGTCCTCCCATGATCCACTGGATCACAAGCACCGCTACTCCGCCCATGATCACAAGAGCGGAAATATAGGCAATGGCATTCCGGACCTTATTTACCCGGATACAGAACATCAGTATCGATACCAGAAAGGGAAAACAGATCAAAAACGGTACGACAAGCATATTCCTATCGACTCCTTTCCTTGTTTAAGCAATCAATTCTATTGTATCAAGGGTTGGAGGAAAGTTCAAGAGGAAGTGGCTTATCGGTAATCGGTCTCTCGCCAGCTATTCCATAATTGAATCGATCAGTTCCGCTACTCCGTCATGAATATTGTCCTTTGCAACGATATCCGCGGCTTCCTTCACTTCCCCGCTCGCATTTCCCATGGCAGCTCCTACTCCGGCGAAACGGATCATGTCGAGGTCGTTTTCGCTGTCGCCCACGGCCATGCACTGGTCCACGGAAAGGCCCAGGTGCTTCAGCAGAAAGTCAAGGGCTCTGGCCTTGGACACGGCTTCGTCCGTAAACTCCAGGTTCATATAGCCGCCGGAAACCACCCGAAGGGTTTTGTCCGCTGTAAGGAAGTCCTGAACCTCGCGGCGGTCCGTCTGATAAAAGGCCGGCGGGAAATTCATTGTCACCTTCTGCACCGGATTCTTCCTTTCTCTTAAGAAGGCCGAAATATCGGAAACCGTTTTTCTGGTTCCGTGAAGATAATATTTCAGCTCATCCGGCATGGCGAGCTCATCGATGTACTTAAGCACATGCTCGTCCGTATAGCCGTCGCCGTTCATGAAGACGTCAAAATGGACCTTCTTTGTCAAAAGAAAGTCACAGATCCCGGCCACCTTTTCATAGTCCATGCTGTGTTCAAACAGGCAGGTCTTTTCGTTTTGGTCAAACTCATAGACACCGGCCCCGTTGGTGGTAACCGCATAGCGGATCGGCGTATCCTTTACATACTCCGGAAGGATCCCGCAGAAGGGCCGTCCCGTGGACAGGACCACATGGATCCCGTTCTCCTCTGCCCTTCGAACCGCTTCCTTGTTTCTTTCCGAAACGGCGCTTCTCTCGTTCAGATAAGTACCGTCCAGGTCCAGCGCAATGAGGCGGACCCTTTTTAATGCATTTTTATCCGTCATGTATCCTATCATAGCAGAGAATCCGGCTTTCTTGCAAGCACAGCCCCTCCCATGCTATACTCATTTTCACAAAACAAACACAATTTCCCCTTTTTTTCTTCACACTTTCATCAAAATCAAAACACAGGTTTCTTTTATCCTGTTTTCAGAGTCAAGCATCCGATGATGAAAGGAGAACGAAAAAATGAGTGCTGAGAAAACAAAACGCTTTTTTGCAAGCTTGGGAAAATTATCATTAACCGCGGCCTTATGCGGAGCGATCGGAGGGGGAACCTTCGTAGGTGTTACAAAGCTCGTGGACGGGAATGAAAATAAGGAAGCCCGGACGGCGGCTGTGGAGGCTCCGGCGAGAGAAGCGGAACCCGATGAAGGAGGGAAGGCAGACGCGCAGGAAGAAGATAAGCGCCTCGTTAGCAGCTCGGCCGATGACCGGGTAGAGGAGGTAGCTCCCTCCGGCAGCTCGGTTTCGGAGGTGGCCAGGGCGGCCATGCCCTCCATCGTATCGGTGACCGTAAAGACCCAGGGCGAGTATACGGATATGTTCGGACGCTCCACCGGTCAGATGTACGAATCCGAGGGAGCCGGCAGCGGGATCCTCGTAGCGCAAGAAAACGGATATCTCTATATTGTGACGAATAACCACGTGGTTGCCGGAGCTACAGAGGTTTCGGCAGAGTTCATCGACGGGGAGGCGGCAGACGCCGAGGTCCTCGGAACGGACTCCAAAAACGATCTGGCTGTGATCCGGATCTCGGACGAGGATCTTAAGGCGGAAACAAAGGATGCGGTCCGGCTTGCCACCATCGGCGATTCCGATGCTCTTTCGGTGGGTGACGAGGTCATCGCCATAGGAAACGCCCTCGGCTACGGCCAGTCCGTGACGACCGGTATCGTTTCGGCTCTGAACCGCGAGGTTGCCGGGCAGGATCCCACAACCGGCCAGGCGGTTTCCCAGAAGCTGATCCAGACCGACGCAGCCATCAATCCCGGAAACTCCGGCGGTGCCCTTCTCAATACAAAGGGTGAGGTTGTCGGCATCAACTCCTCCAAGTACGCGGATACGACCGTAGAGGGTATGTGCTTCGCGATCCCCGTAAACGCGGCAAAGGAAATCGTTACCGCCATTATCCAGGGAACCTATGAGGAGCTGCAGAAATCGGCAGGCTATCTCGGTATCTCCTGCATCGATGTAACCAGCGATGTGTCCAAAAACTATAATATGCCGGAGGGCGTTTACATTGCCAATATTGCCGAGAACTCCGCAGCAAAGAAGGCCGGCCTGATGGAGGGTCAGATCATCACGGAGTTCAACGGGGAAAAGGTGACCAGCTCGGCAGCGCTTTCCGAAATGATCGGGAGTCTGAAGGGCGGCGATGAGGCCACATTAAAGGTCATGACCGCAAACCAGGGAACCTATGAGGAAGAGACGATAACCGTCACCCTCGGAAACCGGGGCGATTATGAAGAAACCGAAAAAACGGACGAGAAGGAGGAGGCTCCGGAAATGGAAAAGCCGGAGACAGCGGAACCGGAATATCCGGGCGGCTCATTTTATGAAGGAAACGGGATGGAAGGCTTCGAGGATTTCTTCGGAAGATTCTTCGGAAGATAAGCGGGAGGAGCAGAGAATCCTCCAGGAGGAACTGAATATCCTGAAAGACGGCATCTGCCAGGGGAGGAATCACCTCCCCTGTCCGGTGCCTTATTATGTTTCCGGTGACAGCATCTATTATCAGATCATCCAAGACGGCCTTCTCATCGAGGTCTACCACGACCGTCTCCTCTATTACCGCAAAGAAACGGGGCTCTGTCCTTACCAGAGCCCCCGGATAATAAAACGTTCTGCAATTGTCACTGTCTGATTTGGCCATGTGCCGCATAAACTGTCCCGGCGGCACATTCTATTCTTTTTCAAATGCATCCCAGGAATAATGTCCTGACGGATCCCAGATCAGCCACTCCGTCATCCCGCATTTGTAGACCGCCTCGATCTGCTCCCGTACCTCCTCGGGTCCGCATTCCCTGTAATGCTCCAGATAATCCGCCGTAAAATCCTGCAGCCAGGGACGTACATTTACATGCTCGCCCTCCAGAAGATGGTTCGATTTCATCAGAGACTGGTAAACCGTCTCCCCGGGCTCCATATCCGGGTATTTGATCCCGAAGGACCCGTCTGCATAGTGGGAGGGATAGACCATCGGACTGATCGCATCCGCCGCAAGCGTAAGGTTACGGTAGTCCTGGCCGATGATGTCGCTGTCCGTCTCGGAGCTGATCACGGTTCCGAATACATCCAGCGAGAAGGGGATCCCGATCTCCTCGAATTCCTCCCTGCACCGCTTCGCAAAGCCAAGGACCGCCTCCTGCCTTCCCTTTCCGTCTCTTCCGGCCATCTCGTCCGTCACCGCCGAGGGATAGCGGACATAGTCAAACTGGATTTCATCGATCCCGTTCTCGGCACAGTCCCGCGCCACCTCCAGAAGGTAGGAGCAGGCCTCCTCATTCGCCGGGTCGATCCAGGAATTTCCCTTATCGTCGGTATAGACCGAGCCGTCCGGATTTTTCAGTACCCATTCCTTTTTTGTCTCCCGGATGTAGGGATCCCGAAAGGCCACCAGCCGCCCGATCGTATAAATTCCCCGGTCGTGAAGAACCCCGATCATCCCGGGCAGATCCGCAAGCGCCATGCGCACGGACCCGGCCTCCGTCACCATAGGAGAATCCGTTTCGAACACGACCCGGCCTTCATCATCCTTCACATCAAATACGATCGTATTCAGCTCGGTTCCGTCCATGTGGGAAAGGAAATTCTCTTCCCGGATCTTTTTCGTCCCCATGGCCCAGGCGGAAACATAGATTCCCTTGACGGCCTCGGGAGCAAATTCGGTCTTCAGATACTCACGGGGACCTGTGGAACCGTCTCCCACGGCTTCCGTATCCTCCGCAGTTTCCGTTTCCTCCGGCTCCTTTGCCTCCGAAGCCGCCGGAGACTCTGTCCCGGCCTCCGAAGACTCTTCCCCCTCCGAGGTCTCCTTTATTTCGATGTATTTCCGCAAATCCAAAGCTCCTGCGTTCGCCTCCTTCAAGGCCTCCGCTTCCGCCGCGTCCGCTGCTGCCTCTCCGCCCTTTTGTGCCGGCGGACCGTCCGGCTTTCCGGAGCAGCCCGTCAGACACAGAAGAAGCGCTGATGCAAGAACCGTCTTTATGATCCGACGCACCCCTTATTCAACCTCCTCCGTTATCTGAAGGTACAGCTCTTTTAGCTGTTCTTCATCCACTCTTCCCGGAGCGTCCGTCATCAGATCCGACGCATCTTTTACCTTCGGGAAGGCGATCACGTCCCGAATCGAGGACGCATGAACCATGTGCATGACCAGCCGGTCCAGACCGTAAGCCAGTCCGGCGTGGGGCGGAACCCCATAGCGGAAAGCCTCCAGGAGGAAGCCGAACTGCTCATGCGCCCGCTCCTTTGTAAAGCCCAGGACCTCCAGCATCTTTTCCTGAATATGATCCTGGTGGATACGGACCGACCCGCCGCCGAGCTCCGTTCCGTTCAATACGATATCGTAGGCCTCCGCACGCACCGACCCGGGATCCGAATCGATCCGGTCCCAGTCCTCCTCCACCGGCATCGTGAAGGGATGGTGCATGGCCATGAAGCGGTTCTCCTCATCCGACCACTCAAGGAGCGGGAAATCCGTGATCCAGACGAATTCATACACATTCGGATCCAAAAGACCGTCCTCCTCGGCGATCATGAGACGGAGCGCCCCGAGAACATTCCACACGATCTTGTTTTTATCCGCGGCAAAGAGCAGCAGATCTCCCGGCTTCGCGCCTGCGGCCTTCGTCAGAGCCGAAAGCTCCTCATCGGTCATAAACTTCGCAAAGGAGGATTTATAGGTTCCGTCCCCGTTTACGGCAAGATAGGCGAGTCCCTTTGCGCCGCAGCCCTTCGCGTATTCCACCAGCTTGTCGATCTTCTTTCTGGGCATATCGCCGTGACCCTCGGCATTGATGCAGCGAACCGTACCTCCGGCCTCGATGGCGCCCGTAAACACGCCGAAGCCGCAGCCCTTTACCAGGTCCGAAACGTCCTTCAGCTCCATGCCGAAGCGAAGATCCGGCTTATCCGAGCCGAACCGGTCCATGGCCTCCTGCCAGGACATCCGCCGGATCGGAAGCTTTACCTCCACGCCGATCGCTTCCTTAAAGATATATTGCAGCAGCCGTTCGTTTACATCGATCACATCATCCACATTCGCAAACGAGAGCTCCATGTCCGCCTGGGTAAACTCCGGCTGGCGGTCCGCCCTCAGATCCTCATCCCGGAAGCACCGGGCGATCTGGAAATACCGGTCGTAGCCGCTCACCATCAGAAGCTGTTTATAGAGCTGCGGGCTCTGGGGCAGGGCATAGAAATGGCCCGCGTGGATCCGGCTCGGCACCAGATAGTCTCTTGCGCCCTCCGGCGTCGATTTGCAGAGCATCGGCGTCTCGATCTCCAGAAACCCCTCACGGCTCATAAATTCTCTCATCAATCCGGCCACCCGGCTTCTTAGGATCAGGTTTTTCTGGATATCCGGCCTGCGCAGGTCAAGGTAACGGTATTTTAAGCGCAGCTCATCGCGGGTCTGGCTGTTCTCCGTGATCTCAAAGGGCGGCGTATCCGCCTCCGACAGAACTCTTAAGCTCTTCGCCACGATCTCAAGCTCGCCCGTAGCCAGATTTTCATTTACCGCTGCCGTCCTCTTTTCCACGGTTCCGGTCACGGCCACAACAAACTCCGCTCTTAAGCTTCCCGCCTTTTCAAAGCTCTCCGCCCCGCAGCGGTCCCCGTCAAATACGATCTGCAAAAGCCCTGTCCGATCCCTCAGATCGATAAAGATAAGACTTCCGAGATTTCTCCGTTTCTGGACCCAGCCCATGACGGTCACCTCTGTCCCGTAAGCCAGTCCCACTACCTCTGTGCACCGATGGGAACGATGCAGTCCCTTCATTGATTCTGCCATTTTTGTTTTCTCCTCTATAAGCGCCAGACTCTATCTGGTTTCATCCGTAATGCCCCGTTTTCCCGGGAAGTGAAAACAGCGGCCGGGAATCGGCCGCTGATTCTGTTTTGATCCTTAATCGACCCGGAAGAACGAAATGCTCTCCTGCAGATCGGAAGCCACCTTGGATAGCTCATCGGCTTCATCCACTACAGAGATCATATTCTGCGACAGCTCAGCCAGCGAAGCCGAGGTTTCCTCGGTAGAGGCCGCGTTCTGCTCCGCGATGGCGGAAAGGCTCTCGACCGCGGAAATGATGTCGTTCTTGTCGTTGTTGACCGACTCCACCAGCTTTTCGATGGCCTTGTTGCCCGCCTCGGTATCCTCGAGCTGATGCTCCATGTCCACGAAGGCGTCGCTCATGTTGTCGAAGGCGATGGATTCGTTTCCCGTAGCCTCCTTGATGGTCTGGGTCAGAGACTTGTTCTGATCCGACAGCGCCGAGATCCGGCCGAGCATCTCCGTAATTTCCTTGGCGGACTTGTCGGATTCCTCCGCCAGTCCCTTGATGTTGTCCGCAACCACAGCGAAGCCCTTTCCGGCTTCTCCTGCCCGCGCCGCTTCGATGCTGGCGTTTAAGGCCAGAAGGTTCGTCTGGCTCGCGATGCCGATGATGGCCTCGGCCGCCTTGCTGATCTCGTCCACCACGGCAGCGGTCTCGTTCACCGAATCCTGCACACGGCCGGCGATGGCATCCGTTTCCTTGTCCTCGGTTTTCAGATGCTCAAGCTGTTTCTTGATGTTGACGGAATTCTGATACACCGCATCCACCATTTCGAGATTTCCGCTGGCGGAGACCAGAACCTGATTCACGGAGTTTCCGATGTTCTGGGTCAGGCCCGAAGCGCTCTGCACGTCCTGGGCCATGGTAGTGGAGCCGTCCGCGAGATCGCTCACCGCCGTGCTGATGTCGTTGGCCATCCGCTGGCTTTCGGCGATCTTCTGCTTGGTAACGTTTGCTCCTTCCCCGACGGTCCCGGCATGCTGTATGATCTTTCTGAGCGCCGACTGCAGCTTTTCACGCATCGACTCAATATTGACGATGATCTCGGAAAGCTCGCGGATCTTGTTCTTATCCACGACCTCCGTAGCAAAGTCGCCGCCCGCAATCTGCTGAATATTCCTGGAAACTCCTCTGACCTTTTTCGTCACCATATTGGCGATCAGGATTCCGAGGAAGCCGAAGGCCGCAACGCAAATCACGAGAATGATGATCATGGCCAGGACATTTTTGTTGATGGCCGCCGCCGTCTCCGCGTAGGGCGTTCCGGCGAACATCATGCCCACAACCTCTTCCTTTTTATTTCGGATCGGCACGTAATACCCGGAGAAGTCCTTCCCCGCGATCACGAGATGATCGATGAAAAGATCCTGTCCCTGGTTCAGAACCTTTTCCGTTACCATCGGATCGGCCTGGGTTCCGTTAATTATGTTCCCCGACTCGTCCTTAATATTTGTTCCGTAACGGGTATCGCCCCAGAAGAGGGTCAGATAAATATCCTGGTCCTCCACACAGGAAAAGAAATCGTCATCCGGCTTTACCCGGATCAGTCCGCCGATGATCAGGACCCCCTCCCGCATCGCCCAGCTTCCGTCTCCGGACTGCGCCTGCCGGTTAAAATGCTTGGCAGCGGTCAGCGCGACACCTCTGAGCTCATCCTCGATCTCGTCCATGACCATTGTGTTCAAGGTAGAGACGGACCGGACGGTAATGACCGCGCTCGCGACCACCATCGGCAGCAGCGTCAGCAGAATCAGAACGATGCTCAGCGACATTTTCTTCTTTTTCTTCATTTTTGCTTACCCCCCATTTCATCAAAGCAAAGCATAGCCCTTAAAGACCACACTTGCTTTTCAATTTACCATAAACAGAGGGATTTGAAAAGAGGTATCATTTTATGCCGTCCGGCGGCATTTTTTCTTCGAGCATGGCCCGCATATAGCCCTCAACCCGCAGCCTCTGTCTCTCGTTCAGACTCCGGTACCGTACGATCGTCTCCTTTTCATCTCTGGAGATATGAATGTCATCCGTCTCCCCATCCTGGAAGAACTCCCCCAGACTGACATTCAGGCTTTTGCAGATGGCTTCCAGCGTCGCAACGGTAATTCTTGCCTTCCCGTTCACCGCGTTATATACGCTGTTTTTGGACGCCTCACATTTCTTCATCAACTGGTAAACCGTCCATCCTCTTTCCGAACACAGCTCTCTGATCCGTTTCGCAATCCTCTCCTGCAGCAAGTCAAGCCCCCCTTCCCTTTCTTAGGCATAGCTTATGCCAATAGTATAGGGGAAGCATCGGAATTTCGAAATTCCATTCTATTGGATGTATTTATTCCCTTTAATGGTACTAACAGGGGAAAAAAAACCGGGGCCCTTAAGGGTCCCGGCTTCATACGCTTATTATTCCTGCGGAATGATCTCTTTGTTCGCGTAGCTTCCGCAGTTCTTGCAAACATGATGGGGCATGGTCAATGCTCCGCACTTGCTGCACTTTACCAGATTCGGAGCGCTCATCTTCCAGTTCGCTCTTCTTCTGTCTCTTCTTCCCTTGGAAGATTTATTCTTTGGACAGATCGACACCTTTCACACCTCCCTTGCAGCATGATCTCTATTCATCAAGCTTTGTATTTACATCAGAAAAGTCACACCAAGAAATTATATAGAGCGTTTTCGCATTTGTCAAGGACAATTATGATCTTATGCCCCTTATTTCGAGCAGAGTCTGACCGTCTCCCTGCAGATGGCCAGCTCCTCATTGGTGGCAACGACCACAACCTTGACCTTCGAATCCGGCGTCGAGATCGTAAAGTAATCCTCTCCGCGCTTCTTATTGGCCTCCTCATCCAGCTCCAGTCCGAGGAAGGTCAGCGTCTCCAGGACCTTCTTCCGCACTACCGCCGTATTCTCCCCGATCCCGGCGGTAAAGGCGATCACATCCACCCCGTTCATGGCCGCCGCGTAAGCGCCGATATACTTGGCCACCCGGTAGCTGAAGGCATCCACAGCCAGCTCTGCCCGCTCGTTGCCCTCCTCCATCGCCTTCTCCAGATCGCGGAAATCGGAGGAGACACCGGAGATACCTTCCACGCCCGACTTCTTATTTAATACGTTCATCACTCCCGGAATATCCAGCCCCTCCTTCTTCGCCAGAAATTCCATGACCGAAGGATCAATATCCCCGGAGCGCGTTCCCATGATCAGACCCTCCAGCGGCGTCAGCCCCATCGAGGTATCCACGGATTTTCCGTCCTTTACCGCGCAGATACTGGCTCCGTTCCCGAGATGGCAGACAACGATCTTAAGCCCGGTCCGACCCTCCACCTCCTCCACCTTTTTGGAGACAAAGCTGTGGCTCGTTCCGTGGAAGCCGTACTTCCGGACCGCGTATTTTTCATAATATTCATAAGGAAGGCCGTAGATAAACGCCTTCTTCGGCATCGTCTGATGGAAGGCCGTATCGAAGACTCCGACCATCGGCACATCCTTCATCAGCTCCTGGCAGGCCCGGACGCCGATCAGATTCGCGGGATTATGCAGAGGCGCAAGGTCGTTGCACTCCTCGACCGTCTTCAGCACCTCGTCATTCAGAACATAAGAATCCGCAAATTTCTCGCCGCCGTGCACCAAGCGATGGCCCACCGCCTCGATCTCCCCGAGGTCCTTAATACATCCGGTCTTCGGATTCACCAGCGCATCGAGCACCATCCTAATAGCCTCCTTATGCGTCGGCATCGGCGCATCCGTAAGCTCCTTATCCTCCCCGGTCTTCTGATACACAAGCCGTCCGTCAATCCCGATCCGTTCGCACAGACCCTTGGCCAGAACCTCCTCCGTATCGGAATCGATGACCTGATACTTTAATGAGCTGCTTCCGCAGTTTACGATCAATACCTTCATTTTTTCCCCTTCCTTTTTTACAGTTTTCTTTTGTTACTGTTCACACCCCAATGTCAGAAACTTAAACCCAAAACCTTCGTCGGAGCGATTCCTATTATACGCCCAATCCTTCTTTTCAACAAGCGAAATAGATGGTATTCTCTTTCCATGAAGAATGCATTGGTAATCGCGGAATACAATCCCTTTCATAACGGTCACGCCCACCAGCTCAGGGAGCTGAAGGAGGTCCACGGCTTCGACCATGTCATTGCCCTGATGAGCGGAGATTTCGTACAGCGGGGCGCTCCGGCGATCCTCGGCAAATACAGACGGACCGAGCTCGCGCTGAAGGGCGGGGCCGACCTGGTGATCGAGCTTCCGGTCTCCTTTGTGCTGTCCGGAGCCGGAGAATATGCTTCTGCAGGAGTACAAATGGCCAAAGCACTTGGCGTTGTGAACTGTCTTGCCTATTCCTGTGAGGATCCGGCTTTCTTTTCCGAAGGAAACAAGGACGAGCTTTCCCGGGTTCTGTCCGTTCTGACGGACGAGCCCGAAGCCTTTCGAGAGGCCCTTTCCCGGAGCCTTAAGGACGGAAATTCCTATCCGAAGGCCAGAGAGGAGGCGCTTATTTCCCTGCCGGAGCTAAAGATCCTGAAGACGCAGATCGAAGAGGTGCTCCGAAAGCCGAATAATCTTCTGGCTCTGTCCTATGAAACAGCGCTGCGGCTCTTTGCCCCCGGGCTCTCCTCCCTTCCCCTCGAACGCGTGGGCTCCGGCCATGCAGAGGATACCATAGGTGAAGACTGCTCCAGCGGCCACGCGATCCGTACCCATATAAAGGAAGGAAGGGACCTCGCCTCTCTTAAGCGCAGTCTTCCAAAAGACTCCTTCCTGTCCCTCTCGGAAGCGAAGGAAGCCGATGCCCTTCTTTATACGGATGATTTTACCGAGCTTCTGAAATACAGGCTTCTTTTTGATCCGCACCCGGAGGCCTGTCAAAACGTTACTCCGGAGCTGGCCGACAAGCTTCGGAAGCATCAGAACCACTTCGGGACCCTGACCGAGCTCGCTTTTCTGCTGAAATCCAGAGACCTCACCCTGACCCGGATCCGGCGCGGCCTCTTTCCCTCCTCCTGGAGCTGAAAAAGAGCGAGGCCGAAGCTGCCCCCTCCTATGCGCGGCTTCTCGGCTTTCAAAAAAGCGCCGAACCTCTTCTCTCGGAGATCAAGAGGAAGTCTTCGATTCCCCTGATCTCCAAGGATGCAGACGCAAGACTGCTTCTCCGGAAGGACTTACGGGCCTCCGAGGTCTATCGAATGATCCTGGAGAAAAAAAACGGCCGCAAGACCAAAAACGATCTTCAACAGCCGCTGATTATACTATATTAGATAAATCCTAATTTAAATAGTGCGATTAATTCTTAAATTGATTTTTTGACTAATTTATTGTCGATTTAATGATGGAACAGCCGTAATCCGGTAAAGCACATCACCATCCCGTACTTGTCACAGGTTTCTATGACCTGCTCGTCCCGGACGGAGCCTCCGGGCTCAGCCACATAGGCCACCCCGCTTCTGTGCGCCCGCTCGATGTTGTCCCCAAAGGGGAAGAAGGCGTCGGAGCCCAGGGAAACGCCTGTATTCTGTGCGATCCAGGCCTTTTTCTCCTCTGCCGTAAAGGGGGAGGGCTTTGTCTGAAAGATCCTCTGCCATGCGCCCTCCGCCAGAACGTCATATGCATCCTCTCCGATATAAAGGTCAATGGCATTATCCCGGTCTGCACGGCCGATTCCATCTATGAAATCAAGATTTAATACTTTTTCCGATTGCCGCAGCCACCAGTTATCCGACTTCTGGCCCGCCAGCCTTGTGCAGTGGATACGACTCTGCTGGCCGGCCCCCACGCCGATGGCCTGGCCGTTCTTTACGAAGCAGACCGAATTGGACTGGGTGTACTTTAAGGTAATGGTAGCAATGGCCAGATCCTTTTGGGCCTGCGGCGGAAGCGTTTTTTCTTTGGTTACGACATTCGAGAAGAAGGCATCGTCGATCACCAGATCGTTTCTGCCCTGTTCGAAGGTGATCCCGAAAACGTCCTTGTGCTCCAGCTTCGGCGGCTGATAGCCCTCATCCATCTGCAGGATGCAATAATTCCCCTTCTTCTTCCCCTTCAGTATCTCCAGAGCCTCCGGATCATAGCCCGGAGCGATGATCCCGTCGGAAACCTCGCGTTTAATGATGGCTGCCGTAGCCTTGTCACACCGGTCGGAAAGGGCGATGAAATCCCCGAAGGAGCTCATCCGGTCCGCCCCGCGCGCTCTGGCATAGGCCGCGGCCAGCGGTGTAAACTCGATATCCAGATCATCCACGAAGTAGATCCTTTTTTCGACCTCGGACAGAGGCAGCCCGATCGCAGCCCCCGCCGGCGACACATGCTTGAAGGACGTGGCGGCGCAGTCTCCGGTCGCTCTTTTCAGCTCCGTTACCAACTGCCAGCCGTTTAAAGCGTCCAGAAGATTAATATAGCCCGGTCTTCCGTTCAGAATCGTAAGGGGCAGGTCCCCGCCATCGGCGCAAAAGACCCGGGACGGCTTCTGGTTGGGGTTACACCCGTATTTCAGTTCAAATTCCTTCATTCTTCTCTCCCTTCATGACGGTTAATGATCCTTGTCTCCGACGCGTTTGTCTTCAGATCGATGTAGCGGACGAACAGGGACACCCGGTTATCCGGATTCAGGCTCTCCCAGATCAGCTCCGTAAAGATATCGATCGAGCCCTCGATCTCCACCAGCTTCGGCTCTCCTTCGAACGAGGGCAGCGGATCGCCGTCGCAGCGATAGGTGTGAAGGAACCTCCCCTCTCCCGGCATCGGATGAAGATATTCAAAATGTCCGCGGATCAGTGCCTCCGGATTTCCGTTATCGCTCTTTAAGATCGACAGCTCCATACGCATATAATCCGTTTCGGTATGCATGAGGCCCGAGATCCGGGGCGTATAGTTCGGCCGGTCCGGCTCAAACGTTCTGGAGGTTAACGCCTCCGCGAAGCCCTTCCCCTGCGAAAGACCTTCATAGATCGTATCGGTCTGGTCTCCGTTGGTTACAATGGTTTCATTCTGAAAAACCCGGACCGGCGCGTAGATGATCAGGCTCGGATCCGTCACCTTCGACTCGTCAAACGCCTGTGTCCGGATCCCGCTCCCGTCCGCAACGAAGATGCGGTTCCGGCTGTTCTCGCTCCGGCCCATAATAAAGTAGGCGATCACAGCACTGTTTCCGTTATCCGATCGTCCCAGGACAATCCCCCGGCCCGGATAGGCATTTCCTTTCAGTTCTTCTCGCAGCGAAAGAAGCTTCATTTGTTAACTCCTCCTATAATTTCAAATTAATCAATTTTCGTTTTAATTTTTAAAGCTGTGGATCGGCGCCGGGATTCTTCCCTTCCTCTCCACAAAGGCCCGGCATGAGCAGAGATTGACTCCCATGACGGGGGCCCGTCCGAACAGTCCGCCGAACTCCACCGTATCGCCGACCTTTTTTCCGATGGCCGGGATCAGCCGGACCGCCGTGGTCTTGTGATTGACCATACCGATGGCCATTTCGTCTGCGATCATCCCGGAAATGGAGGAGGCCTCGGTATCTCCGGGGATCGCGATCATATCCAGTCCTACCGAGCAGACGGCCGTCATGGCCTCCAGCTTTTCCAGCGTAATGGCCCCGCGGGCCGCCGCATCGATCATTCCCTGGTCCTCACTGACCGGGATAAAGGCGCCGGACAGACCTCCCACATAGGAGGAAGCCATAACCCCACCCTTCTTCACCTGATCGTTCAAAAGCGCGAGCGCTGCCGTCGTTCCCGGAGCCCCGGGACATTCCAGACCGATCTCGCACAGAATATCCGCCACGGAATCACCGATGGCCGGCGTAGGCGCCAGCGACAGATCCACGATGCCGAAGGGGATGTTCAAAAGCCTGGAAGCCTCCCCCGCCACCGCCTGTCCCACTCTGGTCACCTTGAAGGCGGTCTTTTTGATCGTTTCGCATAAGACCTCGAAGCTTTCCCCGCGTACCCGGGAGAGCGCGGTCTTTACGACGCCGGGCCCGCTGACGCCGACGTTGATGATCGCATCCGCCTCTGTCACCCCGTGGAAGGCTCCCGCCATAAACGGATTGTCATCCGGCGCATTGCAGAAGATCACAAGCTTCATGCAGGCGGCACCACTTTCGTCCTTTGATTTCTCCGCCACCTGAAGGATCGTCTCTCCGCACAGCCGAACGGCATCCATATTGATTCCGGTCCGGCTTTCCGCCACATTTACGGAGCTGCAGACCCGTTCCGTCTCCGACAGCGCTGCGGGGAGCGAGCGGATCAGAAGCTCGTCCGCCTGCGTCATTCCCTTGGAGACCAGCGCGGAATAGCCGCCGATCAGATTGACCCCGACAGCCGCCGCTGCCCGGTCCATGGTCTTTGCGATCTCCACGAAATCCTCGATGCTCCGGCAGGCCGCCGCCCCGATCAGCGCCGCGGGCGTACAGGAGATCCTCCGGTTCACGATGGGGATCCCGAATTCCTTTTCAATGGTCTCGGCCGTGCGGGACAGGTCCTTCGCCGTCTCCGTAATCCGGTCATAGATCTTGGACGTCAGCCTTTCCCGGTTTTCATCAATGCAGGAGAGAAGGCTGATGCCGATGGTGATGGTCCGGACATCCAGGTTCTCCTCCCGGACCATCTGATTGGTTTCCTGAACCTCTTGTATGTTTATCATTGAATTTTCTTCCTTTTAACTAAGCCCGTTCCTTAAATTCTGTGCATCATCTCGAAGATCTCCGATTTCTGGCAATGAACCTCGACTCCGATCTCCTCTCCGACTTTTCTTAAATCATCCTGTAATTCCGAGAACGGTTTCTCCTTCCCCGTCAGGTCCGCGATCATCATCATATTGAAATAATCCTGTACGATTGTCTGGGAAATATCTAAAATGTTGATTTTATTTTCAGCAAGGTAGGTACATATTCTGGCAATGATTCCGACCGTATCCTTACCTACCACAGTAATGATTGCTTTCTTCTTACTTTCGTTCATTTCTTATCTCCTGATTTAATTCATATTATTCTGCTTTACCAGGAAAAAATCTCACCGGGAACATCCCTTTGGGCAATGGATACCGGGAAGTCCGTCCCCTCATAGGGCACATCCTCCAGGGTAACCGTCAGCCGGACGGTCTCATAGGCCAGCTCCGGGAGGTTGTTTTCCTTGCTCAGGTGTCCGAGGAAGATCTGGCGCAGATCATCGTGCAAAAGCCGGCATAATAACTCCCCGGAAGTATCATTGGACAAATGTCCCCGCTCTCCGAGGATTCTCTGCTTTAAGGGATAGGGATAGGGTCCCGTTTCCAGCATCCGCACATCATGATTCGCCTCCAGAAGTAGCACATCCATCCCCCGGAAGGCCTTCACCAGCTCCTCATCATAAACCCCGAGATCCGTACAGATCCCGATCGAATGTTTCTGGTCCCGCAGGCGGTAGGCCACGGGGTCCGCCGCATCGTGAGAAATGGGCACCGGGTGGATCGTAAGACTTCCGAGCTCAAAGTCCTCCCCCTTGCTGATCACCGTAAATAACGCGGGATCGATCTTCCCGACCCGGCTTTCCATTGCAAGGATCGCCTTTACGGTCTTTTCCGTAGCAAACATGGGAAGACCATATCTTCTGGCCATGACTCCCAGGCCTCCGATATGGTCAATATGCTCATGGGTAACCAAAATTCCGTCCAGCTCGTCCGCCTTTATGCCAAGCCGGGTCAGACCATTCTCGATCCGCTTTCCGCTGATCCCGGCATCGATCAGAACATGGGTATCCTCATTCCCCACACACAGGCAGTTTCCGCTGCTTCCGCTGGCTATGCTTAAAAACTCCATCTGCTTCTTCTAATTTTCCTTCCAATAAATATCGATCTCATCCCCGTCCTTCAGCTTCTGGGAATAGGGAACGTGCTCCTTGTTCACAAGGGTAACGATGGCGCGCCCTCTGGAATCCGAAAGATCAAAGTCGATGACGTCGAAGATATCCACAAAAACATAGTCCTGCTTCTGATCCAGAACGATCTCCTCGCCGTTGACCTTTACGGTAATCGGAAGCGCCTGCGCGTCTGCGGGCTCCTCCGGAACGGCTATTTGGGGCTTTTCCTCCGCTGCGGACGGCCCGGGAGCTGCCGGAGCGTTTGAAGCGTTCGCTTCGGCAGGCACTGCTGCCCCATCTGCTTCCTTCACGGCAGGAGCCGTCTCCTTAGGAGAATCCGCCGCCGGTTCCTCCGCCGCCCTGATCTCGATCGCGGGGTGAACCGTATTCTGCACAGCCTCTACCGGCTTTGCCTCTGCCGGAGCGGCTTCCACTTTCTCCAGCCGCGCTGCCTTTTCCTCGTAATCTACGATCTCCTCCCACTCAATCTCGAAGTTCTCATAGATCAGGGTATCCTCATCCGCCTCCCGGTTATTGACCACGATGGTATCCGGATCCGGATGCATATCCATGAACTCGGCCAGTTGGCCGACGGTATAGTACGGCCGCGTCTCGATCCGGTCATTGTCCCGGATCTCATAGGTCGGAGGCTTCAGCTCCCCGTTCACCTCCACAAAGCGCGGGCAGGCCACTACCTTCTTATTTACAATAAAGTCGATCGTCGCATCCGTATATTCCGGAAGCTGCTCGATGGTCAGGACCGCATCCGTACCCACGGTGGAAGCGGTAATCGTTATGTAGCAGTTGGGCAGGATCGGCGTATTGATGTTGGCGGGACGGTCATTTAAGGTCACGACCGCCGATTCTCCGGCCTCACCCCGGGCGATCCGGGCGTTTCCGTTGACCGTGAACGGGATCTCCCTGCCTCTTCTCGGGAACAACTGGTCATTGGGGAAGCCCGCGGCCAGAGCTGCGTCTACGATGGTCAGATGATTGTTATCGTAGAGCTTGATACGCTCGCCGTTGAAATGGACCATAATAAAGCTGTTCTTTTCGTCATAAAAGCTTAAGCAGATACCGACCGGAGTCACCAGCAGGGGATCCTTTACCACATTCTTCTGTTCAAAGATCACCTGGCGGAGCACCTCCTCGCCGCGCAGGGCCACACGCTCCCGCGGCAGCTCCAGCTTCTCGGCAATGCTCTCGCAGAAGCCGTGGATCTTTCCGCCGCCGCCGACGACAAAGGTGGCGCTGACAGCGCGGTCGCCGTTTAATTCCTTGATCTTGCCGGAAACGTCTGAGGTAATTTTCTCAACCACCGGCTCCAGCAGCTTCCAGACCTCCTCCGCGGTAACGGTATGCGAGATCCCCATGATATCCTGGTAGGTAATCTCCTCCGCCTCGCCGCTGTCCCGTTTGATCTGTTCTGCGGTATTGAAATCCACGAGGTAGCTCTGTACGATCACCTCCGTCAGCTCGTCGCCGGCAAGCGGGATCATACCATAGGCGATGATGCTGCCGTCTCTGGTAATGGAAATATCGCTGGTACCCGCGCCCACGTCCACGAGGGCGATATTCAGCATCCGGAAGGATTCGGGGATCGCGATGTTGATCGCGGCGATCGGCTCGAGAGTCAGGTTCGCGACCTCCAGCCCCGCCAGACCGACCGCCGAATACAGGCCGTCCACCACGTCCTCCGGCAGGAAGGTTACGATGATCTCCTCTCCGATCTTTTCCGCCTTATGATTCACAAGATTCGAAAAAATCTCGTCATTCAGATAATATTTAAC
This sequence comes from Lachnospiraceae bacterium, assembly GCA_017450105.1. GTDB lineage: Bacteria > Bacillota > Clostridia > Lachnospirales > Lachnospiraceae > RUG12461. The sequence goes on from JAFSXC010000044.1 coordinate 57,166, forward strand.
CGTGGTATAACCAACCACATAGAATTTGTATTTTGTATCGTTCTTCTCGGTCAGGATCGTCTGGGCCTGATCAACCCCGAGAAGATCCAGCGTATGGACATGCTCGCCGGTAACAAAGGTCTCTTCCTCGAACTCGTACTCCACATTTGTCGTCACGGTTTTCAAAACACGGCCGGCCGCCGCAATACAGACATCCGTAAGCGTAACATTCGTCTGCTTCTCCAGCTCCTCCTTCACCGACCGGATCGTATCCCCGACGCGCCCGATATCGTGGATCTGGCCGTCCAGCATGGCCCGGGTATCGTGCTCCACCATGTACTGCGCCAGAACATGGAATTCCTTTCCCTCACGGTAGCCCACGGTACCGACCACATTCCGTGTACCGATATCCAAACCGAAGACATAGTGCTTATCATTTTGTGTCTCGCTCATTCCTTCTCTCCCTCACAAGCGTTTTCAGGGCCCGGAGCGTATCCTCCAAAGCTCCGCTGTTGTCCACGACCGCCGCGCACCGGCTTAAGAACTCTTCCTCGGTCGGCTGTGATCGAAACAGGCCGTCAATCTTTTCTGTCGTATATCCCCTTGTCTCCATCAGGCGTTGTCGTCTTTGCGATTCGGACGCATAGACGTACCACAGTTCATCGCAGATCTTATCGTATCCGTCCTCCAGGAGCTGAGCAGATTCCAGCACAAGCATTCCCGGCCGCCCGATTAGTCTTTCGTCCTCAAGCCTACTAATAATATATCGTTTTACCTCCGGATACACAATACGGTTTAACTGATTTCTTATCTTTTCATCCTGAAAAACGAGCTCGCCGAACGCCCTCCGGTCCATGGAACCGTCGGGAAGGTAAAGAGAGTCATCCGTAAATGTCTCATGGATCAGGGGAAGACAGCTTCCGCCGGGGGCACACAGGTCTCTGGCGATCTTATCCGCCTCCAGGATTCCGGCGCCAAAATGCTCCGCGAGAAGAGCGCATACTCTGGATTTTCCGCAGCCGGCCCCGCCGGTCAACCCGATAAACCAGGGTTCACTTTGCTTCATACCAGTCCCTTCCCTCGTGCAGATCGATCTCAAGCGGCACCAGAAGCTCCGCTGCCTGAGTCATCTCCTCGCTTAAGATCCTCTCCACCGCCTCCTTTTCCGGCAGGAAGGTCTCCACCAGAAGCTCATCGTGTACCTGCACGACCAGCCTGGATTTCAGACCCTCCTTTTTCAGCCTCCGGTGTACTCGCAGCATAGCCAGCTTGATGATGTCCGCCGCCGTCCCCTGGATCGGCGAATTCATGGCCACTCTTTCGCCGAAGCTCCTTTGCATGAAATTCGAGGACGAAAGCTCCGGAACCGGCCGGATCCTGCCGAACATCGTGGTCACATAGCCCTTCTCCTTCGCGTCAGCCACCAGCTCCTGCAGAAACGCATGCATTCTGGGATAGACCTCGAAATACCGCTCAATATATTCCTTTGCTTCCTTCCGCGATATCGAAAGGTCCTCCGACAGACCGAAGCTGCTGATCCCGTAAACGATCCCGAAATTCACGGCCTTCGCGTTTCTTCTCATCATAGGCGTCACCTCCTCCAGGGGCACGTGAAACACCTCGCTTGCCGTCAGCGCATGAATATCCTGCGCCGAATTATAAGCCTTAATAAGGTTTTCATCGCCGGACAGATGGGCCAGAACCCGAAGCTCGATCTGGGAATAATCGGCGTCCAGGAATACCCAGCCTTCCTCGGGAAGAAAGGCCTTCCGGATCTGACGCCCCAGGTCGTTTCGGATCGGAATGTTCTGAAGGTTCGGGTCTGCCGAGCTGAGCCGTCCGGTGGCGGTAATGGTCTGGTGGAAGGTGGTATGGATCCTTCCATCCGCTGCGACAAAGGCGGTAAGCCCGTCCGCATAGGTAGATTTCAGCTTTGTCAGCCCCCGGTAGGACAGAACATGCGCCACAAAGGGATGCTCCGGCGCCAGCTTTTCCAGCACATCCGCAGCCGTAGAGTAGCCGGTCTTCGTTTTCTTCCCATAGGGAAGCTTCATCCTCTCAAAAAGGATCTCGCCAAGCTGCTTCGGAGAATTGATATTGAAGCTTTCGCCTGCCTCCTCGTAGATCTGACGCTCCAGCTCTTCGATCTTATTAGTTAAATCGTCACTATATTTTCTTAATATTGCCGGGTCCATACGGATCCCCACTCGTTCCATATCATGGAGAGTGTAGGCCAGGGGCATCTCGATCTCGCGAAAGAGCGTCGTTTCTTTTTTCTCCTCCAGCTCCTTTGCCAGCGTCTCCTTTACCGTAAGCGCAACAGAAGCCTCATAGCAGACATAGCGCAGAAACTCCTCCGGATACTCCTCCATCGCCTTTGCAAGAGGCAGCTTATGAAGCAGCTCCTCTTTTCCGGGGAGCAGCCTCCCATCACAATAATCCTTCGCCAGGTCCTCGTATTCATAGGCATTCCTGAGAGGATTCAGAAGATAGGCCGCCAGCTTTGTGTCAAAGAAGCAGGTGCTGTCCTCTGTCGGAATATAGTCCAACTGCTCCTTCAATCCGATCGTTGCGCCCTTCACGATTTTCCCATATAAATAATCTTCTTTTAATTTCTCGCCTACGCGTAGGAATGCCGCGGATTTCCCCCAGGCAACGGCCAGTCCCAGCAGCCTCCCGTTCTCCGAAATATATTTAAACCCGATTTCATTTTCTTTGGAAGCCTCGGAAAGAAGCTGCTCCGCTCCTTCTTCCTCATATACCTCCCAGAAATCCTCTTCCTCCTCCTTCGCGGTCGAAGCCGGGGTAAAATACTTCAGTAGGTTCTTGAACTCCAGCCTCCGGCACAGAAGATAGGCCTCCTCTGTAAACATCTCCTTTCGTCTGGCCCTGTCCAGAGAAAAATCCAGATCCTTCGCGTGTACCTCGATCGTGGCCAGCGTTTTGGAAAGAACCGCCTGATCCCAGTAGGTCTTCAGGTTTTCCCTGGCCCGGTTGGGCGTCACCTGATCGATCTGCGCGTGTGCCTCCTCGATCGAATGGAACCGCTGGATAATGGCGGACGCCGTCTTCTCTCCGATTCCCGGCACCCCCGGGATATTGTCGGAGGCGTCCCCCATCAGGGCCTTCATATCGATAAATTCCAGCGGATTCACGCCGTATTTTTCCTTCACATCCTGAGCCAGATAGTCCTCCACCTCGGTCTGTCCGCGCTTTGTTTTCGGGATTCGGATCATCACCCTCTCCGTGGCAAGCTGCAGAAGATCCCGGTCACCGGACAGGACCGATACCGACAGGCCGGCCTCCTCACATTCCCGGGAAAGGGTTCCCAGGATATCATCCGCCTCCAGTCCCTCCTTCTCCACGGTCAGGATCTGCATGGCCTTCAGCATTTCCTTCAAAAGAGGCACCTGCTCCTTCAGCTCCGGCGCCATGGGCTTTCTGGTTCCCTTATATTCGGCATACATTTTATGGCGGAAGGTCGGAGCATGGACGTCAAAGGCGACAGCCATATAGTCCGGCTTCTCCTCCTCCAGGACCCTGAGCAGAATATTCAGGAAACCGTAAACGCCGTTGGTATGCAGGCCCTCGGAATTGGTGAGCTCCGGCAGCCCGAAAAAGGCCCGGTTCAAGATACTGTGTCCGTCGATCAGAAGGATCTTCTCTCCCATAATCTCTCCTTACTCTTGGTAAAAATAAAATTTATTTGGGTTCTCTCAATCAGAGCTTAGTCTGAAAGAAAAAGCACAGTCTTGAATAAGACTGCGCTTTGCGTTATCTGAAACGGTCTGTCGATCAGGAAGCATTGGAAACATCCATGGACAAATGGAACCGATGGGAGCACTGGTAATAAGCATAATACAGACACTGCTCCGCGTTCGCGCACCGGCTCGGCGCATCCTCGATATGACACTGGCACGACACGATCTTCTCCGCATCTCCGCCGCAGGCGCCGCTCACCATTACTTCGTCCAACTGCATCGCTGACATAGAATACCTCCGTTTTTTACAAGAAATTGACCCAACGGAAGTTATTGTACTATATCTTGTATTCTCAGACTATGGTCAGTTTTCACAAAAACGATTGTCCATTTCTGTAGGCTATCACGAGAAGCCCGAAATTTTCAAAAAAAGATCCGCCGATTACGGCGGATCACATATTTATTTCAGGCGTAAGCCTTACCCTCTTTTTATATTCATCCAGATAAATGATCTTCCTGCTGCGGATGCGCATTACCGGCATGCCCAATCTGTCCATCCCACGTAAAATACCGACCAGCAGAAGGGAAAAGAAAATCTCCTTCATCCTTAAGCCCTCCTTTTATCGTCATTATACCAGAAAACCCGGCAGGATGGAAGTTTTTTTTGTGCATAAAGTCAAGTATCCTCGGAGTCCAGCGCGGCCTCCTGCATTTCCTGGATATCGGGGAACATGGAGAGCATCGGCTTCACCTTCTTATGCTTCAGCCTCCGGTCCACGTAGTTTTTCGTACATCGCATGACCTGCGGCGAAAGAGCGATAACACCTATCAGGTTGGGCAGCATCATGAGTCCGTTGAAGGTATCGGAGATATCCCAGGCAAGGCTCGCTTCGATCACCGACCCGGCCAGAACGATCACCACGAAGAGGATGCGGTATATGATCGTAGCCTTTGTACCGAACAGATACTCGAAGGCCTTGCTGCCGTAATGGGACCAGCCAAGCACCGTGGAATAGGCGAACAGAAGGATCGCCACCGCGACAAAGATGGATCCGGCCTTCCCGAAGGTAAGCTCAAACGCATGGCTCACGAGGGCGGAGGAATCCACCGCCATTCCCTGGGCGGAAAGCTGGCCGGTGGCCAGGTTCACATCGCCGCTGGTCAGGATCGTCAGCGCGGTCAGGGTGCAGACGATGATCGTATCCGCGAACACCTCAAAGATGCCCCACATACCCTGCCTTACCGGCTCCTTGACGTTGGAGCTGGAATGGACCATAACGGAGGAGCCGAGTCCCGCTTCATTGGAGAAAACCCCCCGCTTCATCCCCATTTTCATCGCCAGCGCGATCCCCGAGCCGACGATCCCGCCGGCCACGCTTTTCGCCGCGAAGGCGCCCTTGAAGATCGAAACGAAGACCGCCGGTATCGCCGTGGCATGCATACAGATGATGATGATCGCTCCGAGGAAGTAGAGAATGACCATAAAGGGCACCAGCTTTTCCGTCAGAGCCGCGATCCGCTTGATTCCGCCGATGGTCACAAGGCCCACCGCAAAGAAAAGGAAGATACCGACCGCAATCTTCGGGATCCCGAAGGAATGATTAATATTGGAAACCATGGAATTTACCTGGCTCATATTACCGATCCCGAAGGAGGCCAGGAGACAGAATACGGAAAACAGGACAGCCAGCACCGCGCCGATCGCTTTGCAGTGCTTCTTGGCGCCGAGACCGTCTCTTAAGTAATACATGGCGCCGCCGCTCCATTCACCCTGGGAGTTCTTTCTGCGGTAGAGAATACCGAGAACGTTCTCGGAATAGTTGGTCATCATACCGAAGAAGGCAATGAGCCACATCCAGAAGACGGCTCCCGGGCCGCCGATGGCGATGGCTCCGGCCACCCCGACGATATTGCCCGTACCGACCGTGGCCGCAAGCGCGGTACAAAGAGACTGGAACTGGGAGATGGTCTTGTCCTTGGTATGAGCCCTTACATGCCGGTCTTTAAAGATTGCCCCGATTGTGCTCTTGATCCAATGGCCGAAATGGGTAACCTGGAAAAACCTGGTCAGAATCGTCATCAAAACGCCGGTAACACCCAGAAGGATCAGCGCCGGCCAGCCCCAGACCGCTTCATTCACTGCGGAGTTGACGTTGGTAATGGTTTCGATGATCTGATTTCCCATTTGTTTTCTCCCATTTTTATTCATGACAGCATTTTCAAAACACAGTTTACCTTGAAAAAACGAAAAAATCAACGGAAAAGGTTTACACGTTCAAATCAGGCGCGTTATAATACGATTCATACTGGTATTGAAAGGAAGGGAGATTTGAAAATGAAAAAGAAAATGATGGCCGCTCTTATGGCCGGGTGCTTGCTTTTTGCCGCTGGCTGCGGTCAAACGGCAGGAACGGCGGGAGGAGCTGCCGGACCGAATATCGTTGTAGACGGACAGACTCTTGTTCTCGGAAAAACCACCTACGGTGAGCTGAAAAACATAATCGCGAACTATAATCCGAATGGAGAAGAGCTGGAATTCGACGGATTTGACGAGGACCTTGAGGTCGATTACGCCACCTATTCCCTCTATCTGGAGGGCCTGGAATTTACCTTTGCTTCCGACAGCAAGGAAGAAGCAAAAAATGTGGACGCGATCCGTATGGTCGATATCGATATCGATAACTTCGCTCTGGAGGAAGGTTCGAAGGAAGTGAACGGAACCGTGGACGGGCTGGCGCTCGGCGCTTCCATAGCCGACCTGAAGAAGGTCTATGGCGAGGTAAAGGGGGAATACGCCGAGGACAGCAACAACGGCCTCTATTCCTGGGATGAATACGATGTCGGAAACGATTTCGTCTATGTAGCGCCGAACGACGACTACGAAATCCAGTACAGCTTTGACGAAGGCTCTCTCTGCCTGATCTACGCCTCAAGCTATTAGGATCTGATCTCAAGGCTTTAAAAGCCCTGCGCCGACCGGCCCGACAGAGTTTTTCCGGGATATCTTATCCCCCAAAATCCTCAGCCGGGCCGGTCAGCTTTCGTTTTCATCTACTTATTTTCCGCCGTAAACCCCGGCTTTTCTCGCTTCCTCCTGCGCCTCTGCAATCGAACGCGCCTCCTCCGACGCATCCAGAAACAGCTCCGCGAGCTTCGGGTCGAAATGCTTTCCGGCGCCCTCTCTTATGATATCCATGGCCTTTTCAAACGAGAACGGCTTCTTATAGCTCCGGACGGACACCAGCGCGTCAAACACATCGGCAATTGCCATGATCCGGGCGGAAAGCGGAATGTTTTCTCCGGCCAGGCCCTCGGGATAGCCGGAGCCATCCCATTTTTCATGGTGGTAGGCCGCCAGGTTTCTGGCCTCCTTCAGGTACCCGCTGTCGGACACAAGCTCCATCGCGCTGTCGATGATCTCTCTGCCGGCCGTCGTGTGGTTCTTCATTTCGGCAAATTCCTCGTCGGTCAGCTTCCCGGGCTTGTTCAGGATCAGATCGGAAACCTTGATCTTTCCGACGTCATGCAGAGGCGCCGAATTTGCCACGTCCTCCATGTATTCCTCGGTCAACTGGTCGGCATAGACCCCCTTCTCCTTCATTTTCTGGAGGATGAGCCGGACATAGGCCGCTGTCTTCCGCACATGATCTCCCGTATTCTTGTCCCTGCTTTCCACAAGGTCCGCCAGAACGTAGATCAGTCCGTGCTGCATCTTGGAAAGCTGCCTGCCCTTTTCCTCCACATCCTCAATGTAGCCCACCGTGGCCGTCATGGTCCGGGAGATGGATTCGTACAGGTTCTCGATCTCATCTCCCGTACTGATCTTCACCTTCTGAAGCCTTCCCAGACTGACCTCCATCGCCTCGTCGCTTCCATAGGCAAACTTTCTGGCGGAATAGGTCATCGCGAAGATCGGGAATACGAGATGGTACTCCGCGAGATAAACGGCAAGGGCAACGATAAGAATAATGAAGCCCAAAAACAGAGACCCCACCTTGGTAAGGTAGTTGATCCCGTTCAACGCTACATCCTCCATCCGGATATCCGCTCCGGCATAGCAGACGCAGTTCCCGGCTGAATCATACACCCTTGTGTAGGAGGTCAGAAGCCATCCGTACTTGCCGTTTGAGGTAATGGTATCCACATGCTTCCCGGCCAGGAAATCCTCGAGCCGTCCGTCTGCGAAGGTATCGTCAAATTCGATCACGTCTCCCGGTTCATCGCCCTTGAATTCCTCGGTATCCAGGTCAAAGACCACATGAACGCCGTCCCTTTGAACCTGATACACATAGACATATTCGATATCCGGCGAGCTTTCCAGGATCTTCCTCAGGTTCTGCTCCGTTTCAAGATAGCCTTCGGCTTCCTCTCCATAGGCCAGGTAATCCTCCACCCGGTCTCCGTCAATGGCCGTAGCGGCGAGCTCCGAGGCGCTTTCGCCGGTGTAGGTATATTGTACAATGGCAAAATTCCGGTAAAGCAGATAGCTGATCGTGGTCGTTACAACGACCAGAAAGATCATGATGATCGAGATCAGGATAACGATCTTCTGCTGGAGAGAGAGCTTTCTCGTCTCGATATGCGAAGCCTCCTCCCTCTGGCTTTCGGTCATCGGCGTCTGCCGCCAGCCGGCCAGAGCGACCGCGTCCTTCAGCTTTTTCGGGAGAAGCTTCAGCAGCAGGAAAACGATCAGAACGGTAATCGTTTTGTCCACCAGATCGATCGTTACATCCGAGATCATCTGTGCCTGGAAAACAGTCAGAGTACCGCTGTTCAAGAGACTCCGGGCGAAGGGAGCGGAAATGCCCTCCCCGATGCCGTAGCCATACATAAGAAAGGTCAGGATGGATCCAAAGGCTCCGCCGATCAGCGTAAAGATCGGGATCGTGAGCAGAGACTTCCAGAATTTGGAAAAGAAGCCGCGCTTGGCAAGGAAGGTGCCGGAGGCGGCGATCATAACGCTTAAGACCGCGTAATAGGCGTTGGTGGGGTCCGCCGTCATGTTGACGATATTGGTAAGGTAGCCGACCGCTATGCCGGGAAGATAGCCTCCCAGAATGGCGGCGAGGAGAGTACCCACATTGTCCACGAAAAGAGGCAGGCCGCAAAGATTGACCAGCCGGTTCAAGACAAGATTGATGCACACACAAACGACGCAGAACAAAATCGGCTTCCAATTGCGGGTGAAAACACTCTCCTTCATCCC
>JAFSXC010000006.1 GCA_017450105.1 Lachnospiraceae bacterium
CCGAATCCGTGCGCATCGATAATTTATAGTGCACGAATTTAATTCGTGCACTATAAATAAAACGCCGCAGACAAAAGCCACGGCGTTTTCTATTCATAAGTATCAGATCAGAACTTTCCGGCCTTTGCCGCTTCCTCGATCAGAACGGCCACAGCCACGGTCGCTCCGACCATCGGGTTATTCCCCATACCGATCAGGCCCATCATTTCCACATGAGCAGGCACCGAAGAGGAGCCGGCGAACTGGGCATCGCTGTGCATACGGCCGAGGGTATCGGTCATACCGTAGCTCGCGGGGCCCGCTGCCATGTTGTCCGGATGAAGGGTACGGCCCGTACCGCCGCCGGAGGCTACGGAGAAATACTTCTTTCCGAGGTCGACACATTCCTTCTTGTAGGTACCGGCTACCGGATGCTGGAACCGGGTGGGGTTCGTGGAGTTACCGGTAATGGACACACCGACGTTTTCATGATGCATGATGGCGACACCTTCCTGGACGTCATCCGCTCCGTAGCACTTGACCGTAGCGCGGATCCCGTCGGAATAGGCCTTCTCAAATTCAACGTTCAGCTTTGCTGCCTTGTAATCGTATTTGGTCTCTACATAGGTAAAGCCGTTGATCCGGGAAATGATCTGGGCAGCGTCCTTTCCGAGACCGTTTAAGATAACGCGCAGCGGTTTCTCACGGACCTTGTTGGCCTTCTCGGCGATACCGATGGCGCCTTCAGCGGCGGCAAAGGATTCATGTCCCGCGAGGAAGCAGAAGCATTCGGTCTCCTCCTCCAGAAGCATCTTTCCGAGATTTCCGTGGCCCAGACCCACTTTTCTGTGGTCCGCAACGGAGCCCGGGATACAGAAGGCCTGTAAGCCCTCGCCGATCGCCGCGGCAGCGTCCGCAGCCTTCCGGCAGCCCTTCTTGATCGCGATGGCAGCGCCTACGGTATAGGCCCAGCAGGCGTTCTCAAAGCAGATGGGCTGGATCTTCTTTACCTGGTCATAAACCTCCAGACCGGCGTCCTTTGTGATCTTTTCCGCTTCCTCGATGGAGCCGATTCCGACCTCCTTCAAAGCGGCATTGATCTGGTCGATTATTCTTTCATATGATTCAAATAAAGCCATGTTTCGTTTCCCTCCTTTTACTCGACTCTCGGGTCAATGATCTTTGCCGCGTCATCCACACGCCCGTACTGGCCCTTTGCTTTTTCCCAGGCCGTATTCGGATCGTCGCCCTTTTTGATGAAATCCGTCATCTTGCCGAGAGAAACGAACTGGTATCCGATCACCTCGTCGTCCTTGTCCAGAGCAATCCCGGTTACATAGCCTTCGGCCATTTCCAGATAACGAACACCTTTTTCCTTTGTGGCGTACATGGTTCCCACCTGGGAGCGAAGGCCCTTTCCGAGGTCCTCTAACCCTGCGCCGACAGCCAGACCGTCATCGGAAAACGCGCTCTGGGTACGGCCATAGACGATCTGCAGGAAAAGCTCACGCATGGCGGTATTGATGGCGTCGCAGACGAGGTCGGTATTTAAGGCCTCAAGGATCGTCTTGCCCTGAAGGATCTCAGCAGCCATGGCCGCGGAATGGGTCATGCCGGAGCATCCGATGGTCTCGATAAGCGCCTCCACGATCACCCCGTCCTTTACGTTCAGGGAAAGCTTGCAGGCTCCCTGCTGGGGAGCGCACCAGCCGATACCATGGGTAAAGCCGGAGATGTCCTTGATCTCTTTCGCGTGTACCCACTTCCCCTCCTCGGGGATCGGAGCAGGCTCGTGTTTTGCGCCCTTGGCTACCGGACACATGTTCTCAACTTCTTTAGTGTAGATCATATTTACGACTCCTTTCGGTTATTTTTTCACACCTTTTTTATTTTCTCATGTTCAGCGCTTTTTTACAACCATATTTTCCCCTTTGTAGATCGAATTTCCCGGGATCACCCCTCTTACCGACGACAGCGGGTAGATGTTCGAATCCCTTCCGATCACGGTCCCGGGGTTTAAGACCGAGCCGCAGCCCACCTCCACCCGGTCTCCGAGCAGCGCACCGATCTTTTTCCGCATGGTTTCGAGCTGCTCCTCCCCGTCCTTTATGACCACAAGGGACTTGTCGCTCTTCACATTGGAGGTAATGGAACCGGCGCCCATGTGTGCGCAAAAGCCCAGGATCGAGTCGCCGACATAGTTGTAATGAGGGACCTGCACCCGGTTAAAAAGCACGACGTTTTTCAGCTCGGTGGAATTTCCGACGACTGCCTTCTTCCCGACGATGGCATTGTTCCGAAGAAAGGCGCAATGCCGGACCTCGGCTTCCTCGTCGATGATGATATGGTCCCCGAGATAAGCGCTGTCAAAGATATGGGCACTTTTGGCGACCCAGACAGAGTCCCCTCTTTTTTCAAACCGTTCCGGGTCAAGGGTTTCCCCGAGCTTTTCGATAAAGCCGCCGATGGCTTCGAGCGCCTCCCAGGGGTAGGTCAGCCCGTCAAACAGCTCCTTTGCGATCGTTTCGTTCAAGTCATACAGGTTTTCAATCCTTGCCTGGTCCATAGTCTCCTCATTTCTTTTTCAGGTTGGTGCGGATCGCCTGTCGGATCTCCGTTGTACGGTCCGCCTTTTTGATGTTGTTGATATAGCTTCTTACATAGCTTTCGACCTTGCCCTGGAAATCCTCCTTCGGGATCTCGCCCCGTTCCACCATCGAAAGCCCCTTTTCCCAGCTCGCGGTCATCTTCGGCTCCAGCATGGCCGGAAGCGTGAGCCGGATCACCTCATAGATCATCTCTCCGATCCTGCCCGGCGTCAGGACCTGGGTCTTTTTGTTCAGCTCAAGATACCTGTTTTTGATCAGCTTTTCTATGATCCCGGCTCTTGTGGCAGACGTGCCGATCCCGGCGCCCTCGATCTCGGCGCGAAGCTCCTCCTCCTCGATGAGCTTCCCGGCGTTTTCCATGGCCAGGATCATGGTCCCGGAGGTATAGCGCTTCGGCGGCGTGGTCTTCCCGCTTTTGAGCTTTAAGCCCTTAAGCTCCAGAGCATCGCCCTTTTTCAGGCTCTCCACCAGGGAAAGCAGCTCCTCGGAGGAAATCTCCTCCTCTTCTTCCCCTTCTTCCTTCTCCTTCTTTTCCTGCTTTCCGTTCTTCATGACCTGCAGGAAGCCCTCCTCCTTAAGGACCTTTACGTTGGTAAAGAACCGCTCGTTCTCCACCCCGATCACAAGCGCTGCCTTCTGATAGACCGCCGGCGGCAGGAAGATGGAGACAAAGCGCCGGGCGATGAGGTCGTAGATGCTCTGCTCAAGCGGGGACAGCTTGTCCAGCCCCCGGGTCTCCCCGGTGGGAATGATCGCGTAGTGGTCCGTGATCTTCTTATCGTTCACGTATTGGGTTTTGGCCAGCCCCTTATACACCCCAGAACCGAGGATCTCCGAAACCGCCTCCCCAAGCGGCGCATATCCGCCCAGTCCCTTCAGATTCTTTTCGATCTCCCCGGCAATGGCCGTGGACAGGACTCTGGCATCGGTTCTCGGATAGGTCGTAAATTTCCGTTCATAAAGATTCTGCGCCGCGTTCAGGGTCTGCTCCGGCGTGATCTTGAAGCGCTTCGCACATTCGGCCTGGAGTTCTGCCAGATTAAAGAGCAGCGGCGGCTTTTTCTTTTCCTTAGACCTTTCCAAAGAAAGAACGGACGCTTCCTTCCCCTCCAGGGTTTTCATAAAGTCTTCGGCGTCCTCCTTCTTTAAAAAGCCGTTGTCCTTATAGAGCTTCGGGGATGCAAAATAAGCGCTCCCTTCAACAGCCTTCCACTCTCCCTCCAGCGTATGGCCTTCCTTCGAAAAGGTTCCGATGACCCGGAAAAATTCCGTTTCCTGAAAGCTCCGGATCTCCCGTTCTCTTCGGACCACCATGCCCAGCACACAGGTCATGACCCGGCCCACGGCGATGGCGGTGTATTTTTTGGTCCCCGCCTCCTGATTGATCATCTGGCCGTATTTTACGGACAGCGCCCGGGAAAAATTGATCCCCATCGCATAGTCCTCAAGCCCCCGCATGATCCCGGCATCGGCCAGATTGTCATAGGCGGAGATATCCTTTGCCTCGCGGATCCCCCGTAGGATCTCCTCCTCGGTGCAGGAATCGATCCACACCCGCCTTTCCTCCATGCCGCTTCGGACGCCGCTGACGTTCCGGACAAGCTGGATGATGACCTCGCCCTCCCGCCCGGAGTCTCCGGCGTAGAGAACAAGATCGATGTCCTTACGGTGGAGCTGCTGATGGACGATCTCGTATTGTTTTTTCGAGGCCGGAATGATCTCATAGCGGTAAGAAGCAGGCAAAAAAGGAAGATCTTCCATCTTCCATTTTTTGTACCGCGTATCGTATTTTTCGGGATAGCACATGGCGATGAGATGTCCCACGCACCAGGTAATGACATACGCTTCGTTTTCGATCCTCCCCTCCGCGTTTCCGCGGACGGAAAGGATGGAAGCGTATTCCCTCGCGACGGAGGGCTTCTCGGTTATGATCAGAGTTTTACCCATTACAGCTCATTCATGTCTATGAGCACCAGAGTATGGTCCGCTTTGGACCGCTCGGTAAGCGTCCGGTCAAAGCCTCTGGCGGAAAAGAGATAAAGATAATCGGCAGTTACATGCGCCAGCTTCATCCGGTCCTTAAGCTCCTCACACATACGGATCGTAATTTCCGAACCGGACCACTGGCAAAGGGAGACGATGGAATTCCGGGCCGAATTCTGGGCGATGATGTCGATATTGCCCTTCTTCCCGATCCAGGTTCCCATTTTGGTCACCTCGATGGGCAGCTTCTTGACCTGGTTCAAAAGCTCCAGATACTCGCTGCACACGGCGATGAAATAGCGGTTCAGATAGGTCTCCAGCTCCGGCTGGATAAACCGGTCGTAAAAATCCTCCGGACTCAGTAGGAAGAGGTCCGAAAGATGGGGGTAGATGAAGTGGAACCAGAAGTTAATGTAGGTATCGGAGATCCGGTACACGCCCTTCTTGGTATTCTCCCAGCCTCCCGTTTCAAAGGAGACCACCTTCTCGACCACGTCGAACTCCATCAGATTCTTCATATAGACGCTGATCTTCGCCCGGGAAAAGCCGGTATCGAGGAACAGGTCGTTGAGCTTATTATTTCCCGCCGCCAGGGAGCAGAGGATCGTATTGTAGACCGCCAGCTCGCGAAGCTCGGAGGCGATGTAATCCTCCGCCTCATGGAACAGGGCTCCGTCCTGGGAAAGGATCATCCGGCAGACATTATCCCTTACATTCTTCTTCGCATCCCAGAGCCTTACGAACTCGGGCACCCCGCCGATGATCCCGTAGGCGCGGACGGCGTCGCTCGTAGAATAGCTTTCGAAATGGCGCACCACATCCAAAAACGTCAGATCGGAAAGAAGGATCCGGCTGTCGATCAGGGACTGGAAGGCGGAGGGAAGCTCCGGAACATCCTTGTTCATCCACACCAGAGAGGAGGTGGCAAGAATGATCAGCACCGGCCCCGGATAGTACTGCTTTTTCTTCAGCTTGATCAGGGCGTTTATGAACTCCTCATCCTTTTTTACCAGATATTGGAATTCGTCGATGACCAAGACCAGCTTTTCTGCGCTGCCGCTCCGGATCCGGTTAAAGAAATCCTCATATTCGTATCCGGTCAGCTTTACATCATAGGCGCTTTCCACCTTTCGCCCGAAAAGCTCCTTCTGCTGCTTCTCCGAAGCATTCGCGCAGCGATAATAGAAATAGGGCTTTCCTTTGGCAAAGGATTTGAGGAAGTCTTCCTTATCCGAGCCGAGTCTTCCGTGAAGAATGACCAGCTTATTATCGGATTCGCCGTATAAGGCTTCCAGCTCCTGTAATTCTGATTTCCTGGTTATCATTTCAATCCCCCTGAGTTTTAGAAATGCCGGCAAAATCAAGGGCTTGCGGCATTCGCCCGCACGTTGACGAACGGGCTAGGGAAATCTTATCACACTTTAATATTTTTTTCAATTCAAATTTAACAATAATTACAATTTTTTTAAATCTAAGTTACATAGCTGTTACTTTTTTCCTATCAGCCCCCGGTGCTTTAACGTTTCGGCACATAAAACCGCACCGCCCGCCGCTCCGCGCAGCGTATTATGGGACAGACCGACGAACTTCCAGTCATAGATCGTGTCCTCTCTGAGCCGTCCGATCGAGATCCCCATCCCGTTCTCGAAATTGACATCCAGACTTACCTGGGGCCGGTTATCCTCCTCCAGATACTGGATGAACTGCTTCGGCGCGCTGGGAAGGGCTGCCTCCTGGGGCTCTCCGCGGAAGGAAACAAGTGCCTCGATCAGTTCCTCCTTCGTCGGTTTTTTACGGAACTTTACAAAGGCGGCCGCCGTATGACCGTTTAAGACCGGCACACGGATACACTGGCAGGTAATCTTCGGCTCCTCGGCCGGAACGATCACACCGTTTTCGATCCGCCCCCATATTCTTAAGGGCTCCTTTTCGCTCTTCTCCTCCTCGCCGCCGATGTAGGGGATGATATTCCCTTCCATCTCCGGCCACTCGCGGAAGGTCTTTCCGGCTCCGGAAATGGCCTGATAGGTCGTCGCGACCACCTCTACGGGTTCAAAGGGCCGCCAGGCCGTAAGCGCCGGCGCATAGGACTGGATCGAGCAGTTCGGCTTTACGGCCACAAAGCCCCGGGTCGTCCCAAGCCTCTTTTTCTGGTATTCGATCACGTCAAAATGGCCGGGATTGATCTCCGGCACCACCATCGGCACATCCGGCGTCCACCGGTGGGCACTGTTATTGGACACGACGGGCGTCTCCGTCTTCGCATAGGCCTCTTCAATGGCGCGGATTTCCTCCTTCGTCATATCCACGGCGGAAAACACAAAATCCACCTCACCGGAAACCGCCTCCACCTCGTTCACGTTTTTCACGACGAGGTTCTTTACGTTCTCCGGCATCGGCGTCTCCAGCTTCCACCGGCCGCCGACCGCTTCCTCATAGGTTTTCCCGGCACTCCTCTCGCTGGCCGCGATGACAGCGACCTCAAACCAGGGGTGGTCCTGCAGCAAAGAGACAAAGCGCTGCCCGACCATTCCCGTTCCGCCTAAAACACCAACCTTCAGTTTTTCCATAATATTCACCTCCTGATATTCTAACCCCGCCGTCATAAGCATCAGACAGCGGAAGCTTTTTCACAATTGTTAAGAAAGTTACTGTTCACACTTCAATGTCAGTAACTTAAGCCCAAAACCCTATTCGGAGCGCGAACAGTACTTAAGAAAGTCTTTACAGGCCTGCAGGTATTCCTGCATGGCCCGCTTCCCCGGCGCTCCCTTGGTATTTCTTCGTTCCACACAGGCCTCTAAGGTAACGGCTTCATAAAAGTCCTCCCCGAACGCGGGAGAAAGCTCCTTCAGCTCCTCGATGGAGAGCTCCTCGATGGTTTTGCCTTTTTCTATGCATAAGAGAACCATACGCCCGATGATCCCGTGGGCATCCCGGAAGGCCACGCCCTTTCCCACCAGATAGTCTGCGGCATCGGTGGCGTTCGTAAAGCCCCCGGCGGCGCTTTTTCGCATGATATCCTTGTGGAATTTCGCCGTGGCAAGCATCCCGTCAAACAGGGCAAGGCAGCTCATCGCCGTATCCATCGCGTCAAAGGACAGCTCCTTGTCCTCCTGCATATCCTTGTTATACGCAAGCGGCAGCCCCTTCATCACGGTCAGAAGGGAAACAAGCGCCCCATAGACCCGGCCGGTCTTCCCTCGAACGAGCTCCGCGATATCGGGGTTCTTTTTCTGAGGCATAATGGAGCTCCCGGTACTGTAGGCGTCATCCAGCTCCAGAAACCGGTATTCGTTGGAGTTCCAAAGAATAATCTCCTCGGAAAACCGGGACAGATGCATCATCAGAATCGAAAGCGCCGACAAAAGCTCCAGAAGGTAGTCCCGGTCCGACACCCCGTCCATGGAATGGAAGGTCGCCGTTGAAAAGCCGAGCTCCCTTGCGGCGAAATCCCGGTCCAGAGGATAGGTCGTTCCCGCCAGCGCCCCGGAACCGAGCGGCGATTCATCCATCCGCTTCAAGAGATCCGACAATCTTAAATAATCCCGCCGGAGCATCTCAAAATAGGTCCCGAGATGGTGGGCCAGCGTCGTCGGCTGGGCCTTCTGCAGATGGGTAAAGCCCGGCATGATCGTTTCTGTATGCTCCTCCATCAGGCCATAGATCGTTTTCAGAAGCTTAAGCACCCTTTCCCGGATACGCATCGCCTGCTTTTTCGTATACAGCCGCATATCAAGAGCCACCTGGTCGTTCCGGCTCCGCCCCGTATGCAGCTTCTTCCCGGCCTCACCGATCCGCTCGGTAAGGACCGCCTCGATAAAGCTGTGGACATCCTCATAGGAGCCCTCCGGAAGAAGCGCCCCGGAAGCCAGGTCATCACGGATTTCGGTAAGGCCTCTCTTTATGGCCTCGCCCTCCTCCATCGTCAGTATCCCCTGCCGGACCAGCATCGCCGCATGGGCGAGGCTTCCCTCGATATCCTCATAGATCAGACGTTTGTCGAAGGAGAAGGACTCATTAAACAAAAAGACCTCCTGCTCCGTTTCCTTTGTGAATCGTCCTCCCCATAATACTGCCATTGTTTCTCCCGTTCCTTTCTTGAAATCTTAAGGCGCCGACAGTCTCTCCTTCTGCTCCCTCCGCTCCCTCAGAGAAAATTCGCAGCCGCAGTAATCCTGGCGGTAGAGACCGTATTCCTCCGAAAGAGCGATACTCCGGAGAAACCCGTCCTTTTTCTTAAAATCACAGGGGAGCCAGGCCACCTGAAAGCGCTCTCCCGCCTCCCGGCCGATCCGGTTTAACAGGTCCGCGTCCTTTAAGGGACTTAAGGTCAGCGTTGTGGTAAAAAAATCAAAGCCCCCTTCTGCTGCCGCTCTCGCGGCTTCAAAAAGCCGCAGCCGGAAGCACCGTTCACACCGCTCTCCTCCCTCGGGAAGGCTCTCCAGCCCCTTTACCGTCTTCAGAAAGGTCTCTCTGTCGTACGAGCCCTCCAGAAAGCGTATCGGCTCCCTCGCCGGGAAGACCGTGCATAACCGCTCCTCCTCCCGGACGCGCTTTTCATATTCCTCCGGCGGCCAGATATTCGGATTGTAGTAAAAGACCGTCAGACGAAAAGCCTCAGCCAGCCGTTCCAGGCAGGCGGTGCTGCAGGGCGCACAGCAGGAATGAAGAAGAAGGGAGGGGAAACGCCCCTCCTTTTCCAGCTCCAGAAGGAGCTTCTCCATCTCCTTATGGTAGTTTATTCCCGCTTTCATCCGGCATGCGCTTTGGTGCGTCGGCTGCTGAAGAAGACAAGCCCGATCGAAAGAACGCTGATAAAATAAAGTCCTCCGCCGAGAAGGAAGAATACCACATTCCCGGTCAGGGCCCCGACGACGATCTGGGCCGCCACAACCGCCCCATGAAGCCAGAGCGGCACCTTCTGGAGACAGGCTCCCATGGCGATCTCGATAGCCACGATCAGGATCACCGGCAGAACCGGCAGCTTAAGCACCAAAAGCGCCACAAGGATCACCACCGCCGTAACCGCGGCCAGAATCACCAGAGCAACCTCCTTTGTATGTCCTTTTCCCTTCGACGAAGAAAGCTCCTTCGCCTGTTTTGCCGGCATATTCGTCACATGCTTCGTCGCCGGTCTTGCCGGCTGGGGCTGCCGAACCGGCTGTGTCTGCGGCTGCCGAACCGGCGGCCTTCCGTTTTGTCCTTCCACCCAAAAACCCTCCCACAAACTTAAAAATCTTGAAGTTACTATAACAGCTTGAAGTTAAAAACACAATCTTTTTTCAAAATACCTTGCATTTCCTTCGCCGATTCCTTATAATAAAAAGCTATAAAAAGCCGATGTGGCTCAGTTGGTAGAGCAACGCATTCGTAATGCGTGGGTCGCCGGTTCGAGTCCGGCCATCGGCTTTTTTCTGCTTTATCCGGCCGTTCGCGCCAACCTTCACTGGGAATCGAGGTTAATAGCTTTGCAATATCAGGAATTTCTGGAAACGATAAAGGCCCTGGTCTCTGTTTCCGTGCCCGAAGGGACGACGGTTACCCTGACTCAGGTGTTAAAGAACAACGACACAAAGCGGGACGCTTTGTGCTTTCAGAAAAAGGAGGAGGATGTTTCCCCGACGATCTATCTGGAGCCGTTCTATCGAAAATATCTGGGCGGCGAGGATCCGGAGGAGCTTGCCGGAGAGGTGATCCTGATGTGGGAGGCGTCCGTCCCGGAGCAATCCATCGATCTTACCTTCTTCTCGGATTATGAGAAGGTAAAAAAGAGGCTGGTCTATAAGCTGATCAGCCAGAAATCGAACCCCGCCCTTCTGGCGGAAACGCCCTATATTCCCTGGCTCGATCTGGCCATCGTCTTCTACTGCCTTCTGTCCGAGGCGCCGGAGGGGAACGCGACGATCCTGATCAAGGAAAAGCATCTTGCCTCCTGGGGCGTAACAAAGGAAGCGCTTTTTGAGGAGGCAAAAAGAAATACGCCGTTCCTTCTGTCGCCGGTGGTAAAGGACCTGAAGGATATGCTCCCGCCGGGGCTTTTGAATATCCCGCCTGAAAGTGCGCATGTCCCGCCTCTTTATGTGCTTACCAACCGGCTCAAAATGAACGGCGCCGCCTGTCTTCTCTATGACGATCTCTTAAAGGATTTCTCTGAAAAACACGCTTCTGATTTCTATATTCTTCCCTCCAGCGTACATGAGGTTCTGCTGCTTCCGGCCGAGGGCCGCAAGGAGGACGAGTCCTTGTCTGCCATGGTGCGGGAGGTAAACCGTACCCAGCTCTCTGCCGAAGAATTCTTATCTGACCACGTCTATTATTATTCCCGTAAGGAACACGCCCTTTGCGTATAACGCCGGATGCGTTCCTGCCGCCATCAGATCAGGTTCCGGTACAGCTCCTCGTACTCCAGAGCATAGCGCTTCCAGGAGAAATCCTCCTCCATGCCGCGGAGTGCGATCCGCTGCCACCGGTCCTGATGCTCGATGTAGGTGGCCATCGCATAGTTGATGGCGCCGTACATTTCATGGGCGTTGTAGTTGGAGAAGGAAAAGCCCGTGCCCGTGTCCTCGTATTCGTTGTAGGCGCGGACGGTATCGATGAGGCCGCCGGTTTCCCGCACGATCGGAACCGTCCCGTAGCGCATGGAGATCATCTGGGAAAGCCCGCAGGGCTCGAACAGGGAGGGCATCAAAAACGTATCGCACCCGGCGTAGATCATATGCGCCAGTTCGTCGGAATAGCCGATTTGTACGAAGAACCTCTGGGGGTATTTCCCCGCAAAATGCGTCAGCATCTCCTCGAAGCGGTATTCTCCGCTGCCGAGGCAGAAAAGCTGAAGGTCCTTTGTGCTGAGCATCTCCTCCAGAATATAGGCAATGAGATCAAACCCCTTCTGGTCCGTGATCCGGCTCACGATTCCCATCGTAAAGACATCCTCCCTCTCCGGGAGGCCCGTGCGCTTTTGAAGCGCGAGCTTGATCTTATGCTTTTCGCTGAAGGCATTGTCCTTTGTATAATTGTAAGGGATCAGCGGATCGTTTGACGGATCGAATTCGGTCTGGTCGATCCCGTTCAATATCCCTTTCAGCCGGTCGCCCTTGGACTTTAAAAGCCCGTCCAGGCCCTCCCCGCCCTCGGGGGTCGTTATCTCTCTCGCATAGGAGGGGCTGACCGTGGTCACACAGTCCGTAAAGACGATGCCGCCCTTCAAGCAGTTCCCCTCTCCGTAAAATTCCAGATATTCCGGCGTGAACAGACTGGCCGGCAGGCCTGTGGAATCCTTCAGGCCCTTCAGGGTCCAGCGGCCCTGAAATTTCAGATTGTGGATGGTATAGACCGTTTTGATCCGGCTGTAGGCTGGATCATTTTTATACAGCGAATGCAGATACACCGGAATCAGACCGGTCTGCCAGTCATGGCAGTGGATCAGATCCGGCTTCCAGTCCAGATAGGGAATAGATTCGAGGACCGCTTTGGAGAAGAAGGAAAACTTCTCGATGTCCTCATGGATCAGGTTGTAGGGCTTGTCCCCGCCGAAATAGAACTCGTTGTCGATCAGATAATAGGTAATCCCCCGGTGCTTCGCCTCATAGATCCCGGCGTATTGCTTCCGCCAGCCGAGATTCATATAAAAATGCCGGACGAAGGTAAGCTCCTTCCTGTGCTCCTGATCCATACAGGCATAGAGGGGAAGCATAACGCGCACATCCCATTCCTTACGGTTAAAATGCGCAGGCAAAGACCCGGCTACGTCCGCAAGCCCCCCGGTTTTGATAAAAGGTACCGCCTCTGAGGCAGCAAAAAGTATATTGATCATTTACCTCTCCTTACGGGAGCCTTCTCCCTTCTTCTTCAACGCCATCCTCCGCATCTCCGCCGCGTTCTCACGCACCGCGTCCGTTACGGCAACGCCTCCCAGCATCCTGGAAAGCTCCTCGGTCTCTTCCTCCTCCGACAGCTCACGGATCTTAGACACCGTAAAGCCCCCGGCGTTTTCCTTTTCAATGATAAAATGTTTATCCGCCATCGCTGCAATCTGGGGAAGGTGCGTGATGCACAGCACCTGGGTCTCCGCGGCTATGGTATTCAGCTTCTCCGACACCGCCTGGGCCGTACGTCCGCTGATCCCGGCATCGATCTCGTCAAAGATCACGGAGCCTGTCCCCTCCGGATCCGTAACCACGGCGCTTAAGGCCAGCATGATCCTGGAAAGCTCGCCCCCGGAGGCCACCTTCTGTACCGGCAGCATGGGTTCTCCCGGATTCAGGGAGATCAGAAACTCCACATCATCCGATCCGAGCGGTCCGGGCGCCGGCAACGCCTCTATCTTCGTCGAAAACCGGACATCCAGAAAGTTCAGATCCGCCAGCGCCTCCGTCATCTGACGGTCGAAGGAGGCAGATACGCTTCTCCTCTTTTCGGTCAGCTCCCCGGCGGCGGCAAGGAGCGCACGTTCGCTCTCCTCCAGAGCCGTCCTGGCCGCTTCTCTTCGCTCGGCCAGCTCCGTAAGGGAGGCCTGCCTCTCCTTTTTCTCCTCCAGAAGTCTCAAGATCCCCGGAATGTCCGGGGCGTATTTCTGCTTGAGACGGTTTATCAGGTCCAGCCGCTCCGTAAGAAGATACAGCCGCTCCTCTTCGTCCTCATCGACATCTTTCAGGCTGTCCAGCTCCCGGTGAAGGTCGCTGATCACAGAATCCAGATCCGACAGCGTATCGTAAACTCCCTGAAACGCCGGATCCAGCTCCAGGATTTTTCCCCATTCGCCGAGGGCCCTGCTTACCTGCCAGGAGGCGGAGGCTTCGCCCTCCGTAAGACAGGTCTCAACGGCTTCGATCGCTTCACGGATCTTTGCGTGGTTGGAAAGCCTTGTAAATTCCCTTTCCGCCTCCAGATCCTCGCCCTCCGTAAGAGCCGCCGCCTCGATCTCGTCGATCTCGTAGGTCAGAAGATCCAGCTCCCGCGTTCTCTCCTCCTCGGAAAGGTCCGTTTCCTCATAGGCCTTCCGCTTCTCATTATGCTCCTTATACAGCGCCCGAAAGCGCTCAGACGCAGCCTTAGTCTCCTCAATGCCGAACCGGTCCAGAAACGCCAGATGCGTACTTTTTTTCTTCAGGATCTGGTATTCCGACTGGCCGTGAACGGACATCAGAAGCGAAGCCGCCTCCTTCAGCCGCGCTAACGGGACCGTTTCCCCGTTGACCCGGGCCACGCTCCTGGCGTCCGAGATCCGCCGGGTCAGAAACAACTGGCCGTCCTCGCATTCGAGGTCAAGAGACCGAAGCCGCTCCTCCTCCCTCGCTCCTACCTCAAAGGTCAGTGAGACGACCGCCTCCTTCCCTTCTCTTAACAGCTCCTTCGGCGTCCGCTCTCCGAGCGCCAGTCCCACGGCGCCAATCAGAAGAGACTTTCCCGCGCCGGTCTCCCCGGTCAGGATATTTAAGCCCCGGTCAAAGGTGACCGAAGCCTCCTCGATCAGCGCCAGATTTTTTACATACAGTTCACGAAGCATGGTTCCTCCTTCTACCCTTCTCTCTCTGCTTCGTCTGATATAAGGATTGCTGATTCATTCAGCGTCCCTTAAGCATATCTCTGCATCTTCTTCTGCAGGGTCTCCAGAAAGCTTAAATTGCTGAGCCGCAGGATCCTTGTCTCCGTTGATGCCCGCTGGATCGTGATCACGTCCTCCGGATCCAGACGGAGGCTGTTCAGTCCGTCAAAGCTTACGTCGATCGAGGCGCCGGAGGTATATTTCCCGCCCCGTATCCGGATCTCGATCTCCGCATCCCCGTCGAATACAATGCTGTTCCGGTTCAGATCATGGGGATTGATCGGCGTCAGAAGGATCATTCTGGCCTGCGGCTCCACGATGGGTCCGCCCGAGGACATATTGTAGCCGGTGGAGCCGGTGGGGGTGGATACAATAAGGCCGTCCCCCGCGTAACGGCTCAGGAATTTCCCGTTCACCGAGGCCTCGAGGCCTATAATATTCAGCGCCCCGGACCGATGTACGACCACGTCGTTCAGGGCCAGATCCCGCGCGATCTCCTTCCCGTCCCGGGTTACCCCGGCCGTCAGCATCATGCGGCTCTCCACCTGATAGGAATCCTGCAGCAAAAGCTTTAAGGCCAGATACAGGTTCTGTTCATCCAGCTCGCATAAATATCCCAGCTTCCCGAGATTGATCCCGATCAGGGGCAGCGACATACCCATCGTATCCCGCGCCGCCTTGATCAGCGTCCCGTCTCCCCCGATCACAAGGATCACCTCGGTATCCTTCGGGATCATGCTTTTCAGCCTCTCCCGGTAATTCACATCCAGCCCGTCCACGTCCATGTAGGAGGCTTCTCCCCCCATGGACCGGATGCGCTGCGCCAGCTCCTTTGCATATCGGAAATCCGGATCCTTTCCTCCGTTTGAGATCAGAAAGAATTTTTTCATTTCAGCACCTCCTGTGCCTCTGCCACAACCCGGGAAGGGTCGACCGCTGTCATCTCCTCCTCCCGCCTGGAAAGGAAAAGCAGAAATTCGATGTTCCCCTCCGGCCCCCGGATCGGCGACCAGGTCAGCCCGGCCGGGAAAAAGCCGTTTTCTGCGGCATACGAAAGCACGTTTCCGATCACCTCTTCCTGCACCTTCGGGTCCCGGACCACGCCCTTCTTCCCCACCTTTTCCCTTCCGGCCTCAAACTGGGGCTTGACAAGAACAACGGCGTGTCCCTCCTCCTTCATCAGCTCCTTCATAACCGGAAGGACCTTGGACAGCGAGATAAAGGCCACGTCCGCGCTGATAAAATCAAAGGCTTCTCCGATTTCCTCCGGCTTTACATAGCGGATATTTGTGCGCTCCATCGAAACGACCCGCTCATCCTGCCTTAACTTCCAGGCGAGCTGGTTATAGCCCACATCCACGGCATAAACCTTTTTTGCTCCATGCTGCAGCATACAGTCCGTAAATCCGCCCGTTGAGGCGCCGATGTCCATGCAGGTAAGGCCGTCAAGGTCCAGCGAAAACGTCTCCACCGCCTTCTGGAGCTTAAAGCCGCCTCTGGAGACAAAGGGATTCGTTTTCCCCCGGATCTCAAACTCCGCGTCCTCGGGAAAACGGTTCCCGGGCTTATCCTCACGCTCTCCGTCCACAAAGACCTTTCCTTCCATGATCAGGGTCCTGGCCTGTTCCCTTGAGGGAACGAGCTGTTTTTTTACAAGGATCAGATCCAGCCGCTCCTTCATGCGTCTTTTCCCGTAAAGTCCAGGATCCTCTTAAGGATTTGGTCCGTCGTAAGGCCCGTCTTCTCCTTCTGCTCCTGAACGCTTCCGTGTTCGATATAGGCATCCGGAAGAGCGATCGAAAGCACATGGAGCTTAAGCCCCTCCTCCAGGACAAAGTCCTCGACCTGCTCGCCGAGGCCGCCCGAGCGTACATTTTCCTCCAGGACCACAAGCAGGGAATGGTTTTTTTCGAGCGACCTTAAGAGGTCCTTATCCAGAGGCTTCGCAAACCGGGCGTTGATCAGCGTAGCGGTCCTTCCCTTTTCGATCAGGCCCTCCCGGACCGCTGCAGCGGTCTTCACCATACTTCCGTAGGCAAACAGAGCGATGTCCTTTTCCTCGAAGATGACCTCGCTCTTGCCATAAGCAAGCTTTGCGCGATACTCCTTCAGCCCGTCCCAGGCCTCTCCCTTCGGATAGCGGATGGCCACGGGCTTCTCCAGGGCCAGGGCAAATTTCATCATATCGGAAAGCTCCCACTTGTTCTTCGGAGCCATCAGCGTCATATTCGGGATCGATCCGAGATAGGAAATATCAAAGATCCCCTGGTGTGTTTCTCCGTCGCTTCCGACCAGCCCGGCCCGGTCGATGCAGAACACCACCGGGAGGCTCTGGATACAGACGTCGTGCAGGATCTGGTCATAGGCCCTCTGCAAAAACGAGGAATAGACCGCCACGACGGGCTTTAAGCCCCGCGAAGCAAGCGCTGCCGCAAACGTTACCGCATGGCCCTCCGCGATCCCGACGTCGAAAAACCGCTCCGGGAAAAGATTCCGAAACCGCTTTAAGCCGGTACCTTCGGCCATCGCCGCGGTAATGGCTACAAGCTTTTCCTCCCGGTCGCCGAGCTTACGCATGACCGTGGAAAAGATATCCGTATAATTCGGCTTTGTCCTGTGCTCCTTCGGCAGGCCTGTCGAGATATCAAAGGGTTCGGCCCCGTGGAAGCGCTCCGGATGGCGCTCCGCGGGAAGATAGCCCTTCCCCTTCTTTGTTACGGCATGTACAAGCACGGGCCCGTCCACCTTCCGGGCCTCGCGCAGGATCTTCGTCAGCGCCTGCACATCGTGGCCGTCCACCGGGCCGAGGTAGATGATCCCCATATTCTCAAAATACATCCCCGGGATCAGGACCTGCTTGATCGAGTTCTTCGTCCGGCTGATGCTCTCTATGATCTTTTCTCCATGGGGAAAGCTCCCGAGGGATTCCTTCACCCCGTTTTTTAATCCGCGGTAAAACGCCGCGGTACGGATCCCGGAAAGGTAGGTGCTGACGCCGCCCACATTTTCCGAAATGGACATTTTGTTGTCGTTCAGGACAATGATAAAATTCTGCTTCAGCTTGGAGGCGTTGTTCATGGCCTCGTAGGCCATTCCTCCGGTCAGGGCCCCGTCTCCGATGACGCTTACGACGGCATAGTCCTCCCCGGTCAGCTCTCTGGCCGCCGCCAGCCCCAGGCCCGCTGAGATCGACGTAGAGCTGTGGCCGGTATTAAAGGGATCGCAGATGCTCTCCTCGGACTTCGGAAAGCCGGAGATCCCGCCCTCCTTCCGCAGCCTGTCAAACGCATCCTTCCGCCCGGTCAGGATCTTATGGGTATAGGACTGGTGTCCCACATCCCAGATCAGCCGGTCCTTCGTTGGGTCAAAGCAAAGATGCATCGCAACGGTGAGCTCCACCACGCCGAGATTGCTCGCAAGATGGCCGCCGGTTTCGCTAATGTGCCGGATCAGAAAATCCCGGATCTCGCTGCACAAAACGGGGATCTCATCCTTTTCCAGTTTTTTTACGTCATTTGCAGATGATATCCTGTCCAGTATCACTCTGCTGCCTCCTTCGCAGTCTCTCCTTATTTTCTTCTGTCAACCAGAGAAAGCAGAAGCTCCTTCAGGTCGTTATGCTCCTCTTCAAGAGAATCCAGAAGCTCCATGGCTTCTTTTGTAAGCTGCGCCACCTCTTCCTCCGCCTTCTTCAGGCCATAGAGGGAAACAAAGGTCACCTTATGGTTCTTTTCGTCGCTTCCGATGGGCTTTCCGAGCTCCTCAAAGGTCCCCTCCACGTCCAGAATATCGTCTCTTATCTGGAAGGCCTTCCCCGCCAGATCTCCGACACGGCGGATCCGCTCCACCTTTTCCCTTCCGGCTCCGGCCAGGGTCGCTCCGACGGTCATGGCGCCGGAAAGCAGGGCCCCGGTCTTCAGCGCATAGATAAAATCGAGGGTGGCTGCGTCCCGCTCCCGATCCTCCTCGGTTTCCACATCGACGGTCTGACCGCCGATCATCCCGTAAATCCCGGATGCGCGGTAAAGAATAGCCAGCGCCTCCGGAATATGCTTATTCTCCGGCGCCGCCAAAAAAGCGGTAAGCGCCGTCTCCATGGACAGATTTAACAGCGCGTCCCCCGCCAGGACGCCCATCGCTTCTCCGTAAAGCGCATGCGTTGTTTTCTTTCCCCGCCGGTACTCGTCATTATCCATGGCCGGCAGATCATCGTGGACAAGGGAGTAGGTATGGATCATCTCGATCGCCGCCATAAAAGGCCAGACGGAATCATCCTTCCCGCCGAACATACGAAAGCACAGAAGCATCAGCATCGGGCGGAGCCTCTTTCCTCCGGCCAGAACGCTGTAGTTTACCGCCTCCATCACAGCCTTCTGAAGTCCCTCCTCCTTCGGAAGAAACGAAAGAAGGCTTTCGTCAATCTCCTTCAACAGGGTCTGCTTCTCCATCCTCGTCCTCCGAAAGCGTCTGCTCCTTCAAAATCTGCATCTTCTTCTCCGCCGTTCCGATCGCCTGCTCCGCCATACGCAGGCTCTTAATTCCCTGCTCGTAAAGAGAAAGAGCCTCCTCCAGAGAAAGCTCCTCCCCCTCCAGACGGTTCACGACCGTTTCGACATCCTCCATATGCTGTTCAAGCGTCTTCGTATTCTCGTCCATAACCGGTCTCCTCAATTCCGTCTACCGTGGCGTTTATCGCCCCGTCCCGCAGATACGCACGTATATGGTCCCCCGGCTTTAAGGAGGCCGCGCTTTTGATCTGGCGTTCGTCCTCTCCGCTTAAGAAGGCATAGCCCGCGCTGATCCGCCTTAAGGGGGATACTCCGGTAAGCTTTTCCGCCAGAAGGGCAAATCGCCTTTGCCGCTCCGAAAAAAGCGCCTCGGTGCTTCGAAGGAGCCTCTCCTTCCGATCCACCAGGTAAGACCGCCGTTTGGAAAGGTAATTCGTTATGCTTTCATTCAGCCGGTCATACAGCTCATCCGATAAAAGCCTATGCTGGCGCAGCTTATTCTCCGGCCCGACAGAACGAAGCGCCATTTCCAGCTTCCCGAGCCGCGCTTTGTTTTCGGCTGTCCGATGCAAAAGAGCGCGCTCCATTACGCGTCCCCGCTCCTGCAGCCGGTTCATCAGCTCCCGTGCGTCAAAAACCGCCAGCTCCGCAGCCGCAGACGGCGTAGGCGCCCGCAGATCCGCAGCGAAATCCGTCAGCACCGTATCGCTTTCATGGCCCACGGCAGAGATCACGGGCGTCCTGCATTCAAAGACCGCTCTTACCACCGGCTCCTCGTTAAAGGCGAACAGATCCTCCATGGAGCCGCCGCCCCGTCCCACGATCAGAATGTCCAGCCCCAGCCGGTCCAGATATTCGATCCCGCGCACGATCGACGCGGCCGCATATTCTCCCTGCACCAGCGCCGGATAAAGATAAAGCTCGACATAAGGATTCCGCCTTCGGGCAATGTTTTCGATATCCCGGATCGCAGCTCCGGTAGACGCGGTCACGATCCCGATCCGTTTCGCATATTTCGGGATGGGCTGCTTGTACTGAAGATCAAACATACCCATCTCCTCCAGCTCCTTCCGAAGCGCCTCATAGCGGAGGAACAGCTCTCCCTCCCCGTCCCGCTTTATGCTCCGGACATAGAGCTGGTATTTTCCGTCCCGTTCATAAACGCTGACGGAGCCGTCACAGATTACCCGGTCTCCGTCTTTCATTGGGAAAGCCAAGCCCGATCTGGCGCTTCTGAACATGACCGCGTTTAAGCTTCCGGTCTCGTCCTTCAGCGTAAAATAGAGATGGCCGCTGGTATGGTATTTGCAGTTGGAGACCTCTCCCCGGACCAAAAGCTTCTGCAGCAGGAAATCCTGCTCGAACATGATCCGGACGTATTTATTGATCTCTCCGACACTGTATACGTTTTTATCCTTCATAAAAATTTCGCAAGAACGCCGTTCACAAAGGAGAAGGAATCCTCGGTCCCGTATTTCTTCGCCAGCTCCACCGCCTCGTTCACAGCCACGTTGTTCGGTATGTCTTCCTCGTAAAGAAGCTCATATAACCCGAGCCGGAGGATCGCAAGTTCAACCTTCCCCATCCGGCTCGTTTTCCAGTGGGTCGTCCTCTCGTTTAAGGCCTTGTCAAGCTCCGGGAGCTTACTTAGTATCCCGTCCAGCTTCTTTCGCATGTAGTCCTCGTCCTCCTTCTTCTCGGCCGCAAGGTCCGAAAAGAACTGGTCCGACTGCAGGCGAAAGCCCTCCTCGTCATAAAACTCGTAACGGAACAGGATCAGAAAAATCCCGTCCCGGATCTCTCTTCTCGTCATCAGGGTACGCTTTCTATTTCTCCGAAGCCATATCCACAGCCGCGATCCGAACATTCACAACGGAGATCGTCAGCCCGGTCATGTTTTCAATCGCCGTTTTCACACGCTCCTGCACCTTGGCGGAAACCTCGGGTATGCTGTAGCCGTAGGCAATGTTGATAGCGATGTAGACCTCGATGGAGTCCTCCATGATCTCGATCCGGATCCCCTTGGAAAGATTCCGCATCCCGAGCTTTCCGACCAGCTCATTCGTAATATTCCCGGCCATGGAGCTAACACCCTCGACCTCCGTAGCCGCCAACCCGGCTATGATCG
This sequence comes from Lachnospiraceae bacterium, assembly GCA_017450105.1. Lineage (GTDB taxonomy): Bacteria > Bacillota > Clostridia > Lachnospirales > Lachnospiraceae > RUG12461. The sequence continues at coordinate 20,758 of JAFSXC010000006.1, forward strand.
CGATCACTTCATCCGCTACACGCACCGTTCCGTCCTTGCTTTCTTTAATTACTACCGTATTTCTGTCCTCCGCCATGGGCGAACCTCCTCTTAAAATAAACTTCTGTAATTATACCACACAACAATTGTTTTTCAAAGTTGCAATTATCTTGCATACGAAGCGGGCGGCCGATATGTTCCTGTTCACTCCCAAAGAGCCGGCCAACCTCTTTCTTAGACCGCGATTCTTTCACAACGTAGTTGCCGCGAGGGGTGTGAGAGTATCTTCGGAAGGTTTAGCGGAGGAAGTTAGCGAGACTTAAAATCGCACGACCCCAGGAAATGCGCGCCCGGATGGCGCGCATAGGGGCCCGCCGGAGGCAAGCCATGGATGGCGGTTGGGCCCCGGTTCCGTCCGGTGAGAACATGTAAAGCTGCGATTTTTAGTCTCGCTTACTTCCGGAGGTTACCTTCCGAAGATGCTCTCACACCCCTTGCGGCAACGGCCGGCGCCAAAAAACCGCGGCCCCTCCAAGTGTGCACATCAACCTTCTTAGAAAAATTTGTATAAAATTAATAACTTTTACCTGTACAGGCTCGGACGAATTGTGTAAAATGTAAGAAGGAAAATGTTGTTTAAAGGATTGGTAACAGGGTACCAAAGAAATGCTGCCGGTAAAGAAAATTGTAATTGTAAGTGAAAAGAAATCGTTTTTCGTCGCAGGTCTGTCGAAGAAGCTGCAGGAGATCGGTGTCCGGGGGATTTTCGCGGCGCCGGATACGATCAGCCTCGGGGCCGCGGATGAGGATAATGATCCGATCGTGTACTTTACCGGGGACGAGCTGTATTCGAACCGGGGTCTGCGTTTTGTCGAGAGTCTGAAGACGCATTGTCTGAGCAAGGGAAGACTGTTGATCCTGATCGGAGATGACGAGGAATACCGGATAGTAACCGATATCCTGCCGCAAACCGCCATTACGAGGCGTTTTCCCCGGGTCGTGAAGATGGATGAGCTGATCGCCACCGTCAAGGGCTGTATGCTCGGAAACTATTCTCCAGCGACCCGCCATCATATCCTGATCGTGGACGATGATATTTCCTATCTTCGTATGCTTTACGGCCTTTTGAAGGATATTTACGAGATTACTCTGATCGATACCGGGAGAAAGGCGGAGGAGTGGCTTACCAGACATAAGGTGGATCTGATCCTTCTGGACTATGAAATGCCGGAGATGGACGGGCCGGAGGTCTTCTCGCGGCTTAAGCACCACGACTTCATGAAAAACATCCCCGTGATCTTCCTGACCGGAAAACAGGACCGGAAGACAGTCATGCGGGTTTTGGATCTGCATCCCGAGGACTATATCCTGAAATCGGTGGATAAGAAAACTCTGGTGAGAAAGCTGGAGATCCAGTTTGAAAAGAAACAGACGATAACCAGGAAGGCGGAGGCGGATTTCCTTGCAGAATGCCAGGAGCTTCTGATGGGCAACGGGCTTTCCGGAAGCTCTCCCTATGAAAACTCCTTCCAGGGAAGCAGTTTTTCACAAAACCAGGCATCAGGAAACGATTTTGCATCAGCAGCGTTCCCGAATACGGCAGAGACGGAAAAGACAGAGGGCGGTTTTGACGGAAGCGGAACACAAGCGGAGTCATCGGGGCTTGTGGATGTTCCGATGATGGATCTTGAGGACCTGGAAAAGCTGCTCGCCGAGCTGGATTGATCGAAAGGAAGGAATATGGGTACGATATCAGACGAAATCAAAAGGGCGATGGAAAAGCATGAGCTGTGTGCCTATTACCAGCCGCAGTACGATGCCATGACCGATCGTCTCGTAAGCGCGGAGGCGCTGGTAAGGTGGATCCGGCCGGACGGAAGAGTGGCTTCGCCCGCGGAATTTGTCCCGGAGCTGGAAAAGACCAGGGAGATCCTGGACCTGGACTGGTATATGGCCGAGGAGGCCTGTCAGACTCTGAAGGAGCTCGGAGACAGGGCCCTGCCCATCGCCGTAAACTTTTCCCGGTGGCATGTGACCGAGGAGGATTTTTCGGACCGCTTGTCCGTTTTGCTGAAGAAGTATGAGGTGCCGTCGGACCTGTTTGAGGTGGAAATAACAGAATCCGCCCTGGTAATGGAGGAGGCGGGGATCCTGGAATGGGTAAAAAACGTCCAGAATGTGAGGATTCGGGTGGCGCTTGACGATTTCGGGAGCGGCCTGTCCTCGCTGCAGTTTTTGAAGGACATTCCCATCGACATATTAAAGATTGACCGCTCGCTTCTCAGCGAAAACTGTGAGCCGGAGAAGGAGAGGATCGTTTTGGAGAGTATCTTCTATTTCGCCAACCGGCTGAATCTGGATACGATCGCCGAGGGCGTGGAAACCAAGGAACAGCTTGGCTTCCTTCGTACCTGCAACTGCAAGAAGATCCAGGGCTTCCTGTTCGCAAAGCCCATGCCGAAGGAGGATTTTGTTGCGCTATGCCGGTCCGACCGGAGAAAACAGACGACAGACAGGGATATTCTGGAGATCCAGACCCCGGCGCATGCGATGAAGCTCCTGATGGATGCGGTTTTCCAGAGATATCCGATGATCATCTATGCAAATCTGACCCGGAATTCCTATTATATGATGGCCTATGATAACTTTACGACCAAGACCTGCCCCGCCACCGGCGATTTCGACGAGCTGATCCGCGGCGGCGCGGCCAGCATGCATCCGGACGACCGTGAGGAATTTACCCTGACCTTCGGCCGCCAGAAGCTCTTGAACGCCCATCAGGCAGGGGAGAAGATGGTTCGTCTTGTGTCCCGCCAGATCGGAGATGACGGGATCTACCGAAGGATCGAGACCACCGACATCTTTGTAAAGAGCCCTTCTTCGGACGATGTGCTCGTTATCATATTATGCAGGGATATGGATGAATAGGAAGCTCATGCCCGATAGGGAGATTCTCTTCCAGAAACCTGAGAATCGCCCTGTCCCGTCCCGGGGCTCCGATGAGCTGCAGCCCAACCGGCAGCCCTCCGTCGGATAATCCGACAGGAAACGAAACCGCCGTCCCTCCAGTCAGATTCGCGCCGACCGTAAAAAGGTCCGAAGCATACTGCCCGACCGGATCCTTTTCATATTCCCCGAGAAGTGGCGCCGTTCCCGGCGCAACGGGCGTAAGAAGAAAGTCAAAGCTCCGAAAAGCCGCTTCAAAGGCCCCGGCGATCAGACGCCGCACCTGAAGCGCCTTTCGGTAATAAGCATCATAATATTCCCGTGATAAAACAAAGGTCCCTATAAGGATCCGCCGCCGAACCTCCGCTCCAAAGCCCTGCGAGCGGCTTTTTTTGTAAAGATCGGACAATCCTGCGTATTGATCTGCGCGATACCCGTACTTCACCCCGTCATACCGCTCCAGATTGGAGGAGGCCTCTGCGCAGGCAATCGTGTAATAGGCGGGAATAAGAGCGCCGCTATGGCCAAGCTCAAGCTCCGTGACCGAAGCGCCTGCCTCTCTCCACCGGTCAGCACATTTATATAGAAGCTTTCGGATCGCCGGGTCCACGCCCGCTTGAAGCAGATCCGTCGGAATCCCGATCCGGAGCCCCTTTGCTTCGGGCTTTTTTGTATCAGAGACGAAACGGAAGTCCAGGGAGGTCGAGTCCTTCGGATCCTTCCCTGCAAGCATAGACATGAGCATGAGCGCATCCCCGGGGTCCTTTGTAAAAGTCCCGACCACATCCATTGAGGAAGCATAGGCGATGAGGCCGTTCCGGGAGATCAGCCCGTAGCTGGGCTTCCAACCGACCAGACCGCAGAAGGAGGCCGGCTGCCTGACAGACCCGCCTGTGTCCGTCCCGAGCGAGAAGGGCACAAAGCCGGCGGCCACGGAAACCGCCGAGCCTCCCGAGCTTCCGCCCGGCGTACGGGAGGGATCGAAGGGATTTTTGGAAGGCCCGAAGTACGAGGTCTCTGTGGAGGAGCCCATCGCAAATTCGTCCATATTCGTCTTTCCGATCAGAATTGCACCGGCATCCAGCAGCTTTTGTACTGCTGTAGACGTATAAGAAGGGATGTAATTCGATAACATCCGTGAGCCGCAGGTCGTTGGGACCCCCGCAACGCAGAGATTGTCCTTGACCGCAAAGGGGACGCCGGCAAGAGGAGAGGTAAGCTCCTTTCGTTCGACCCGGGCCTGGACCTCCCCGGCCCTTGCCAGGATCACATCGCGCGGCAGGATATGAAGAAACGCATGAAGCTTTTCCTCTGCTTCTTCTATGGCCGCCAGCGCGTCCTTTGCCGCTTCGACCGCATCGACGGTTCCTTCCTGTATGCGCTGACCGAGAGAGCGCGCACTCAGATCCTTATAATCCTTCATCCTCTACTCCATCGCTATCGTTTTCGGAACGATAAACCCATCCTCATTCGCATAGGGCGCATTTTTGAGCGCAGCCGCTTTCCCGCTCCCGTTTTGTACCACGTCCTCCCGAAGAGCGGAAACCGGGAGAGGTGGAATATCAAAGGAGGCACAGTCCTTTGTATCGATGGAATGCATACCCTCCGCGAGATCCAGCATCTTTTCCAGGTCCGAACGCGCCCCCTCCATTTCCTCCTCGGAAAGATGGAGCGCGGCCAGCCCGGCCGTCCGCATCAGCTCCCTGTTTGTAATCTTCATGCAACGCCACCTCCTGCCTTAAAAAGAATACCACACCGAATCCAAATATGCTATAATACCTCTGTTTCTAACAAACCGATGAAATATGAGGAGAAAGCTATGAAAAATCTGCAGATCCCGGAGGGCTATAAGAGCGCACTGAACCTTCACGATACCCAGATCGCGATCAAGACCGTTAAGGACTTTTTTCAGATGCAGCTTGCCCAGAACCTGATGCTTCAGCGTGTGTCCGCGCCGCTGTTCGTGGATCCCGATACCGGTATGAACGATAATCTGAGCGGGTGGGAGCGGCCCGTGAGCTTTGGGATTAAGGAACAGAACGAAAAGGAGGCCCAGGTTGTCCAGTCGCTGGCCAAATGGAAGCGTTATGCCCTGAAAAAGTACGGGTTTTCGCTGTATGAGGGCTTGTATACGGATATGAACGCGATCCGGCGGGATGAGGATACGGATAATATCCACTCGATCTTTGTGGACCAGTGGGACTGGGAAAAGGTGATCGAGCGGGAGGACCGGAATGAAGAGCATCTGAAGGAAACCGTGAGATCTGTCTACCGGGCGCTTCGGAAGACCGAGAAATTTATGGCGATCCAGTATGACTATATTGACGAGATCCTGCCTCATGATATCTTTTTTATCACAAGCCAGGAGCTTTTGGAGCGTTATCCCGAGCTGACAGCGAAGGAGAGGGAAGCGAAGATCACAGAGGAAAAGGGCTCGGTCTTTATTCAGAAGATCGGGGACAAGCTGAGTGACGGAAAACCCCATGATATGCGCTCCCCGGACTATGACGACTGGGAGCTGAACGGGGATATTCTGGTCTGGTTCCCGGTGCTGTCGATCGCTCTCGAGCTGTCCTCGATGGGAATCCGTGTGGATCAGGAGGCGTTAAGGAGCCAGCTTGAGAAGGCCGGCTGCCCGGAAAGAGCCGATCTTCCGTTCCAGAAGGCGATCCTGAACGAGGAGGTCCCCTTTACGATCGGAGGCGGGATCGGCCAGAGCCGGATCTGTATGTTCTTCCTGCGGAAGTGCCATGTGGGCGAGGTGCAGTCCTCTCTCTGGCCGAAGGAGGTCGAGGAGGAATGTGCAAAACGCGGGATTGCGCTGCTGTAAAGAGATGGGTGCGTTCCGGAAAAGGGTCTCTGACGCGATGGACCGTGTGGAGCGGTTTTTGGAGGAGAGCGCGCGGTGCGGCGCGGATTTCAGGGCTTCGGAGGTGTCTCTTCTGATTTTAAAGGGGGATCTTATAAAAGAAACCCTGGAGGACCTGCTGCGGGAAGCGGAGGAGCTGGCCGAAAAACAGGAGGACCCGGTAACAAAAAGCCTGTGCCTCCAGCTTCAGGGAGTGCTGACAGCGGAGGAAAAGGGACTGATAAAGGTCCTGGAGGCGCTGAAAACCGCTGATAAGGCCGGAAGGCTGGATGCGGAGGCCGCACTTCACAGGGAGTTAAAGAGGATTCGGGAGAAATTATGGGTAAAAGAAAACGAAAACTGAATGCGGTGGATGTCCTGTCCCTTCTGCTCCTTGCGCTGTTTCTGGCCGGAGTGCTGGTTTGCCTTGGCCTAAAGGATACGCTTGTGACCTACATCGGGATCCGGCTTTACAATGTCCTGATGCTGATGCTTTCGGTGCTGCTCGCTGTTGCGGGGGTTCTGGTTGTGATCCGGCTCCTTCGGTTCCTCCGGCTGAAACGAAAGGATGAGGAGGAATCGGCGAGACAGGCCGTGCTGCAGAAGGAGCAGGAGGCGTTAGACCGGCGGAAGAAGGCGAGACTCTCCGTTGAGGGAGCGATGGATCCGGCCGTTGTGAGGTCGCTTCTCGAAAAACAGGCATTGACCAGATGGACGATGTATTACGGGCCGATCTCGGAGATCGCGGATCAGATGCGCCAGATGGATACCTATCAGGAAAGGCTGTCCCATCTTCTGCAGAATAACGGGGCCGAGACTCTTTCCGATACGGAGACCGTTCTGAACGAGGTCGAGCAGTACCTGTGCAAAAACGTCCGGAATGTAGTGAATTTTATGGATGTGGCGGATGACGATGCCGCCGGTGAGGTGGGAGAGAAGCTTAAGGCCTGCCAGATTGCGAATAAGGAGCTTCTGACCAAGACAAGAGATTTTGTATATGCCCTGGCGGAGTATCTGAACAACCAGGGCCGGGATTCGGATATGCGTATTCTGGAGACCTACCGGGATACGATCCTTAAGCATCTCAAGGAGGAACCGATATGAAAAAGAAAGCCTGTGCATGGATTCTCGTTTTTTGCTGTCTTTTTCTGTTTTCCGGCTGCAACGGAATCTATGATGAGGGAGCGCCCGCTCTCTCGGAGAACGAAGCCAAAGCTGAGCTTTCCACGCTTCTGAAAAAGGTGGAGAAGAGAGAGGTCACGAACCCGATCCTGGATATTTATTCCGATGATCTTTCGGAGCAGGCCGCGCTTGCGGATATTGATACCTTCCCGATTACCGAGGCCGGAACCGGCGAAATAGATATCGAGATCGCCGCAGCGACGGAAATGAGCGCCGATGCCCCGGACGACTGGCTGAATGTAGTCGCCAAGCGTTTTAACCGCGAGGGCTACCATGTCGGCTCCAAAAGTGTGTCCGTGTCCATTCGAAAAATTACCTCGGGCGAGGTGGTGACCTATATTAAGGCCGGGAAATACCAGCCGAACGTCTATGTGCCCAGTAACTACGCCTGGGGAGAGATGCTGGAGGCCTCCGGGATCGGGATAGAAAAGATGGAGGACCGGATCGCGGGGAATACGGCCGGGCTGCTGATCAAGAAGGATGTCTATGAGGGCTTTACGTCGAAATACGGCCAGGCCACAGTCGATTCGGTTCTGAAGGCCGCCAATGCCGGGGATCTGAATTTCGCCTATACGAATCCCTATACCTCGAGCACGGGTTTGAATATCCTGTGCGCCATGCTGAAGGCCTTTGACCCGTCGGATCCCCTGTCGGACAAGGCCGCGGATGCCCTTTTGGAGTACCAGAAAAATTCGCCTCCGGTGGCCTATACGACGGCGGTTTTGAGAAATTCCGCAAAGAAGGGCCTGGTGAACGCGATGGTTATGGAGGAGCAGGCCTATGTCAATACGCCGGAGCTCAGGAGCTATGAGTACATTCCGGCCGGGATCCGGCATGACCATCCGGTCTATGTGTTTGACTGGGACACAGAGGAGGAAAAGGCGGCCGCGCAGCTCTTCGTAACCTACTGCCTGTCTGACGACAGCCAGGAAGCGGCTACGGAAAAGGGCTTTAACCGCCATGACGACTATGTTTCCCAGGACCCCGGGATGACCGGAAACGACTATATTTCCGCCCAGAAGATCTGGAAGCAGAATAAGAACGGCGGACGGCCGGTGGCGGCGGTCTTTGTCGCGGATGTATCCGGCTCGATGGACGGGGAGCCCTTAAACTCCCTGAAAAATTCCCTGATCAGCGCCTCCTCCTACATCGGCTCGGAGCATTACATCGGCCTGGTCAGCTATTCCAGCGATGTAACGGTCCATCTTCCGATCGCGGAATTTGACGATAAGCAGAGAGCCTTCTTCTCCGGAGAGGTAAAGGCCTTGACGGCCAACGGCGGAACCGCTACCTATGACGCGGTGCTGGTGGCTCTGGATATGCTGGAGAAGATCCGGGAGGAGGTACCGAACGCCAAGCCCATGCTCTTTGTGCTGACGGACGGAGAGCAGAACCAGGGGTACGGCCTGAACCGGATCCGCGGGATCGTCGGGGGACTCAGCGTTCCGGTGTATACGATTGCCTATAATTATAATGATAACGGAGAGCTCGAGACGCTGTCCGGGATCAACGAAGCCGCGACGATCCGGGCGGGGAGCGATGATATCGTAAACCAGCTCCGAAATCTGTTTAATGTTCAGCTATAACGGTATGGATTACGAAACCGTTATCGGTCTGGAGGTGCATATTGAGCTGCTGACGAAGACCAAGATCTTCTGCGCCTGCAGCGCCGCCTTCGGAGGAGAACCGAATACGCATACCTGTCCGGTCTGCACGGGCCAGCCCGGATCGCTCCCGGTCCTGAACCGGCGCGTGGTGGAGCTTGCGGCAGCCGTCGGGCTGGCCTTGAACTGTACGATTGAAAAGCGGCCGCGCTTTGACCGGAAGAACTATTTTTACCCGGATAATCCCCAGAATTATCAGATCTCCCAGCTTTATGCGCCTCTGTGTCAAAACGGATTTCTGGACGTCGAAACGGAGGAGGGAGAAAAACGCCTCCGGATCCATGAGATTCATATGGAGGAGGACGCGGGAAAGCTCCTGCACAGCCCGGAGGGGGATGTTTCCTTCGTGGACTATAACCGGGCCGGGGTGCCGCTGATCGAGATCGTGACCGAGCCGGATATGAGAAACGCCGACGAGGTTTTGGCCTTTCTCGAGAAGCTCCGCTTACGGGTACAATACCTTGGCGCCTCGGACTGCCGGATGAATGAGGGGTCGCTGCGGGTGGATGTGAATCTCTCGCTTAGGAAAAAGGGAGAGAAGACCCTGGGCACACGTACAGAGATGAAAAACCTGAATTCCTTCCGTGCCGTCAAACGGGCCATCGAAGCCGAAGCGCTGCGCCAGGCAAAGCTTTTGTCAGAGCATGGGAGCGTGGAGCAGGAGACCAGACGCTGGGATGACGGAGAGGGAGTGTCCTATCCGATGCGCTCCAAGGAGGATGTTTCGGATTACCGGTATTTCCCGGAGCCCGATCTTCCGGGGCTGATCCTGACCGACGAATGGATCGAAGACCTGCGAAAGGGCCTGCCGGAATTTCGCGAGGAAAAAAGAAGACGGTTTGTCAAGGACTACGGTCTGACCGATTACGATGCCGGGGTACTGACGGCGTCGAAGGACATGGCGGACTTCTTTGAGACAACGGCGGCGCTGTGCAATAACCCCAAGAAGACGGCGAACTGGCTGATGGGGGAAACGCTGCGGCTGAAAAGAGAGGCAGGGCAGACAGAGGATAAAATTCCCTTCTCTCCGGAGCATCTTGCGAAGCTGATCCGCCTTACGGAGGAGGGGAAGCTGAATTCCACGCTGGCGAAGGAGGTCTTTTTCGTCATGTTCCGTGAGGATAAGGACCCCTTGGAGGAAGCGGAGGAGAGGGGACTTCTGGCCGTAACGGATGAGGAGACCATGCGTAAGCAGATAAAGGAAGTGCTTTCTGAAAACCCGGGGCCCGTGGAGCAGTATCGAAGCGGTACGGAAAAGGTATTTGGTTTTCTGGTGGGGCAGACGATGAAAAAGCTGAAAGGAAAGGGGGATCCGGCGGTGATCCAAAGGATCCTGAAGGAAGAGCTATGACGGAGGTGCTGAAGGCCTATGATCTGGCCGGTCAGAAAAAATGCGGCCTGTCGGTCGGGAAAATGCTTATTCTCGGGCTTTTTGCCGGGGCATTCATCGCCCTTGGCGGCCTGGGCAGCCAGTTCGCCGGGACGATCGTAAACAAATTTGCCGGCGCCTTTGTTTTCCCGGTCGGGCTCATGATGGTGGTTCTGACCGGAGCCGAGCTTTTTACCGGAAACTGCCTGCTGATCATGCCGGTGGTGAGAAGGGCGGTAAGCCTGCCGAGGATGCTTCTGTCCTGGCTCATCGTTTATATCGGAAATGCCCTCGGCGGTCTTCTTATCGCGTGCGCGGTTTACGGCGCCGGGGTTTTGCCGGAGGAGGCGAGAGCGGCCGCCGTCAGCGCGTATCAGACGAAATGTGCGCTTTCGGCGCCGGAGCTTCTGATCCGCGGAATCCTTTGTAATGTTCTGGTCTGCATCGCTGTTTATCTTGCCTTTGCCGCGAAGGATGTGCCCGGGAAGATCCTCTCTCTGTTTTTCCCGACGATGCTGTTTGTCCTTTGCTCCTTTGAGCACAGCATCGCAAACTGGTATTTCCTTCCGCTCGGAAGCCTTTACGCGGGAAGCGGAGTCCTAAACGGATCCATGGCCGCAAACCTATGCCTCGTTACTCTGGGAAACATTCTCGGCGGCGCTGGGATCGTGGGACTGGGGTTTGCTTATGCAGGAAAAACAGCCGTAAAACGGGACAAATAAAGACACGAAAAAACCGCCGCGCAGAAACGCGGCGGTCTTTCTTTTTCACCTTGGTCTTATTGGATCACGGTAACGTTTGTGGCCTGCGGGCCCTTCTCGCCTTCACTAATCTCGAACTCTACGGAAGCACCCTCCGGAAGATCCTTAAAGCCTTCCATATTAATTCCGGAATAATGTACGAAAACATCCTTTCCACTTTCATCCGAGATAAAGCCGTAGCCTTTTTGCCTGTTGAACCACTTCACAGTACCTTTCATTTCTTTTTTTCCCTCCAAGATCTAAATATTCTGACTGTGCATAAGCACTTAGTTATAATAGCACAAAATCTTGATCTGTTCAACCGATTTCTTCAACAATTATACCAAGACGGTGCAAAAGACCGCGTGCATAGTCATCCCACGACCTGTCAAGGACATGGTCCATGGAGAAGCTCCCCCGGGAAAGCCCGGTCACCATCGTAAGTCTGTTTTCCTGAAACCGCAGGGAAAGCAGGCATTGATCCCGGTCCTCAGCGCCGAGCGACCGGGCCTCCCGGGAAGAGAGCACCAGCGTAAACCGGAAGGACAGAGGCGTCCGGTTCCCCCGAATCAGCGAGAAGACCCTTGCCTTCATCAGCCTCCAAGGGAGGTAAACCTGTTCCTCCAGCCCGAGCTCCGCAAGCTCTTCGGTATTGTAATAAGCGGTATTGATCTTCCCGTCCAGACGATAGGTGGTCTCCAGCGCCAGCGTTCCCTCGGAAAACAGGAAGGAATCGAAGGCCTCCTCCATCAGAAGGAGCTGCATGCATTTTTTTACTTCCGGTATTTGAAGAGCGATCATTTACGGAACATGAACTTTCTGGCAACAGCCATGGCAGCGCGGTAGGGAAGGGGCCGTACCTCCCTGTCCGCTTCCTTGAGGAGCTCTACGATGGGAAGATGCTGCGGACAATGGGATTCACATTTTTTACAACCCACGCACTGCGTCGCAAACGAGGGCTCACGCCGGATCGCGGTCGTCTGGAAGTATTCATTCCGGCCGGCCCGTTTGCTCTCGGTGTACATTGTATTGTAGCAGCGGAACAGCCCCGGAATATCCACACCCTGGGGACAGGGCATGCAATAACGGCATTCCGTGCAGCCCACCTTGATCCGGGAAAGGATGATTTTACGGATCTTTTTGATCAGAATATGATCCTCTCTTGTCAGGGATCCGGGCTCGGTTTGCGAAGCGATGCGCAGGTTCTCCTTCAGCATTTCCATCGAATTCATACCCGAAAGGACCGTAGTCACTCCGCTCTGGTCATAAAGCCAGCGGAACGCCCACTCCGCCGGGGAATAGCCGCGCTCGTTCTGCCGGATCAGCCGCTTTGCTGCCTCCGGAAGGAGCGAGACCAGCTTTCCGCCTCTTAAGGGCTCCATGATGATCACCGGGATCCCCTTTTCCTCCGCGGCAAGAAGACCCTTTTTCCCGGCCTGGCTGTTCACATCCAGATAGTTGTACTGGATCTGGCAGAAATCCCAGTCATAGGCATCGAGAATCTTAAGAAACATCTCCGTATTTCCGTGGAAGGAAAAACCGATGTTCGTGATCTCTCCCGACTGCTTTTTCCGGCGGATCCAGTCCCGGATCCCAAGCCGGTCAAGGTTTTCCCAGGAGGCGATATCCGTCATCATGTGCATCAGATAGTAGTCAATATGATCGGTTTTCAGACGCTTTTTCTGCTCCTCGAAATACCGGTCGATGGCCGAGGAGTTCTTTACCAGGTACTGCGGCAGCTTTGTGGCGATATAGACCTTGTCCCGGACGTGGTTCCGCTCCAATATGGTACCCAGCGCCTCCTCGCTTCCGGGATAGATATAGGCGGTATCAAAATAATTGATGCCGCCTCTGATTGCTGCCAGGATCTCTTTTTCCGCTTTTTCCAGATCAATCCCCGGACCCTTCCGGGAAAAACGCATACAGCCGTAGCCCAGAACCGACAGCTCACGGCCGTATTTATCCTTCCGATAATTCATACTGTTTCTCCTTCTCCAAACAATTCATCATAAAGCTCCAGAACCCGGGTCATCTCCACGCCCTCCGTGGGCCCTTCGGAGACCTCGGTGCGCTTTCCCTTCGGATCGGCATACATGATCCTCGTTCCCTGCCTTCCCTCCTCGGTTTCAATCGTATAGAAGGCGGTATTTCCGCCATCCTCGTTCAAAAGAAGGTAGGCCCGTAAGGCTTTTGTCTTCGCCTGTTCCTCCGGAAGATCCAGACGGATCAGGGTCAGCGCATCCCGGATATTCAGCGCCATCACGGAGAACTGGTCCTCGTCCAGCGAGGGAAGCGAAAGGCCATCCCCGGCTTCCTCCATAACCTCCAGAAGAAAGGCACCCTCCTCCTTTTCAAGCCGTTCCATGAAGCTTCGCGAATCCTTATAAAGCTCCTTCGGAAAAATCTCGGTTTCCAGCCGGAAGAGAGGCGATACCGGCGATTTTGTCTCCTGCTTCTTCTGCGCTCCGGCCGCCCTCGCCTGCATACTCTTGAAATCATTCAGCATATGCTGCAGCGCATCCTTTTTTAACAGAATGTTCTGCGAGAACGGATTGATCGCGATCCCGGTCATCTGGGTATTCCGGACGGTCAGCTCCGCCATCGCGATAAACGGCATCTGCAGGATCACCTCGGGCTTCGGCGAACCCTTAATGATGGCCTGGTCCAGATAGGCGGGGACGAAAAATTCGTTGTCCTTATTTTTGATCGCGGCAGGAAAGGGCCGTTTCTCCGGCGGAAGAACGAGCTTCCCTCCGACGTTTTTCGGCTTCAGGTCCTTCGGATCCGTTCCCGGCGGGAAGACTCCCGGCACAAAAAAGACGTAGCTCATGATCTCCCGGACCATGGCGATCTGATTCTCCGGACTCTGCTCCTGCAGAAAGCGGTTCATGGCAGCCTCCAGATTTTCCTTTTTTCCCATTTCAGTAAAAACTCCTTTCAAAATCCGTATTTCCGATCGGATAGCCTTCTTCAGTCTTCGGAAAATCCGATCATCAGAACCGACCGCGCTTCATCGTCCACGTAGCGCAGCGATGACAGTCCTACGCACCAGTCCCCGATATGCTGGTCGGTAATAAAGTATTCGAATGCTTCGTCATAAAGATTTGTGTCGGCAAACTTCATCGAAACCATGTGCCGGTCTCCGTCCCAGGAATCCTGCAGAAGCTTTCCGATCCGATCGGGCAAAAATTCCTCGAAATACAGGCCCTCGCGGACAAAATAATTATCCGCATCGGCGACACACTCCGGCGCGGGAAAGGCTGTATGGATCTCGTGATTTCGCTTCAGCTCCTCCCCCGTAATATTCAGATAGGTATAATTTACAAATCGCGGAGCATCGGCCCCGGATCCGGTATAGGCGGAATTCCCGAAGGTCGGATCGATGTAGTAATAGTCCCCGTCCAGCTTCGCGGCCACCCACGCATGGTTTTCCCGGTCCGCTTTTCCGGTTATGATAACACTCTCGATCCCGAGCTGGGTAAGGAGGTACTGCATTGCGCTGGAATAGCCCTGACACACAGTACGGTGATGAAGAAAAACCGAGAGGATATTCTGGTTCTCTGCGGCGCTCACATCGTAATCCACCCGGCTCACCAGGGTCTCATACACATACTTCGCCTTCTCATAGTCGGGATCCGAAATGGAGATGCCCGAGAGAAAATCGGCGGCTGCGATGTCGATCTTTTCCTGACAGAGCCGCCGCTCGTTCTGATCCATCGTATACTTCGGAGCGAAGGTATAATGGGTAATCCGGTCCCCGAGCATATATTTGGTATATACATAGCCCCGGATCCAGAACAGTCCGCCATGATCAGCATTTACCGCCTCGTAGGAAGCGCCGATCACCTCCGGGTCAAGCGTTGAGACCGTAATCTCATCGAGGTGGTTCAGGATGCAGTTCAGGATCTCATCGTAAACTGCCTTTGCCTCCGCAGAAAGCGTCTCATAGGCATAGCACCCCGCGGAAACAGAAGAAACCGCTGCAGGAGCCGTTTCCAGAGACCCTTCTGTTTCGTTCAGCTCCGCTTCGGAAAGGCGGATCGGACTCTTTGGTTCAACAGTCTCTGTTTCGATCCGCTCTCTTTCCTCGAGAGCCACCTCGCGGCGGTCAAAGCTGCAGGATGTGGTTGTAAGAACCATTCCGAGGGCAATCAGAACCGCCCTTTTTTTATTCGTCATCCGCATTTGGCCGCTTACAGGTTCAGCCGGTATCCATCCGGCGTTTTTTCATAGCCCATCTTGACCAGGTAGGCCTCATGACTGGGAGCCGCGCGGTTAAAGATCAGCGTCCGGACGCCGGCAGAGGGCAGGGCCTGGTGCAGAAAGGCGCCGACCGAAGCGTCCCGGTAGGCCGGTACGGAATAGTCGATCTCGATCTGAATGGTCCCTTCGTCCTTACGATTTCCGATCAGAAGGCCCACCGGAGTCGTATCACAGGTAACCAGGAAGAAGGCATCGCTTTGCAGAAGCGCATCCGTTTGCGCATAAGGGAAAAACGCCCTTATATCGTTCTCGTAACGCATCAGAAGCTTACGGATGGCCTCTGTTCCCGCCTTCTCCTCCAAAAAGGAAAAGCTGGTGCTTCTTCTCCGCAGCTTATAGAGCTGGTAAAGATTGATGGTGACGAGACAGAAATTCATGACGGCGGTGGGATAGCTTTGGATGATCAGAGCGTAGATCGCGAAGATCACACTGCCGGTCGTATTCACGATCCGCAGCTTCTTCACCGAGGTCATAAGCATCGATATCACAACGAGCGCCGAGCCCAGGTAACCGAATAATTCGATCAGGATTTTAGGGTTCATTTGTCTGCCTCCTTCCTGTTTTACGCTTTACAGAAATTATTTCAGACCGTATTCCAGACGCACGGTAATCGTCGCGGTTTTGAATCTCGATGAGGTATCAAAGGCTCCGTCGTAGGAGTAGCTTCCGGTTCCGGAATTCTTTGCCGTAATCTGGAAGACGCCGAGACTGGAATTGTTCAGCTTCCCGGGAACTGCTCCGGAGTTCCGCGCGATGATGTCGATCCTCTCCTTCGCGTTCAGCGATGCCTTGTCGATCAGATCGAGCTTCAGGGCATCCAGATCGGAATAATAGTATTCCGGCGAACCGGAGGTAAGCTCCACGCCTTCATCCAGCAGAGACGAGATGTCTCTGGAGATCAGCTCCACCGCGTCGAGATTTGAGGAGCTGACCACGACGCTCTGGGTCAATTGGTATCCGGTCTCAAACGAACCGATATAATTTCCGTTGTCGTCATAGCGGTCCTCGTAGGTCCGGCTGATATCCACGGAGTTAAAGACCACTTCGCTTCCGCTGAGCCCGTTATCCGCGAGATAATGCCTTACCAGGTCGGCATCGGACTTAATTTTGGAATAGGCCTGACGCGAGGTAACCGCTGTTGTCGAGAACGATCCGCGCCAGATAATGGTATCCGCTTCAAAATCCACACTGGCACTGCCTGTAGCCGAGATAACGTGGGTGCTTTCGGAGCGGAAGTGTGACAAACCGAAGGCGAGGGCCACACAAGCACAAACAACGCAGGCACCGATGATCAGGGCGGTTAACCAACTGCTCTTCTTTTCCATAATCTACTTCTCCTTTCATGCTTCAACAGAGAAATTCATTTCTTATTATACCATAATAAGAAGCGGAGTTGAATAGAATTCTTTCTGGCTACCTGTCCAGAGTCTCATCCAGCGCGATGGCGACTCTGGCCCGGAGATAGGCCGGCCGGACGGGCTTGATGATTCCCGTTCAGCGTGATCGAATACCGATCCTCCATCGCATGATGGAACAGCTCTTTGGGGTTTTCCACCTCAAAAAGATCTTCGAGGCCGCAGCTCTCCAGCGTATCGGAGGAGGCGCACCGGATGGCAAAGGGATTGCTGAGCACGATCGATTTTTTCCCGGATACTTCTGACCGAATGTGTGAAATCGCTTGCTTCGATATGTTTTTGTGGCTATTTCTCTTTGCGTATGTTATAAAAAAAAGATGGTGTCAGGTGCCTTATGAAAAACCGGGGCCGGAAAGCGGGCCCGGATAAGGCAAGGCTTTTGAGAGGAGGAAGTATTATGAAAAAGAAGGTTATGTCTGTTTTGGGCATGGTCATGGCCGTGGCGGTCATGGCGGGCTGCGGCAAGGGAAATGCGGCGCCTGCGGGAGCGGGAAACGCAGCCGGAGCCGCGACGGAGTCAAAGGAGGAAACGTATAAGAGCGCAGACGGCTGGTCGGTGAGATATGAGGCCGGGGATTTTGCGGTGAATGAGCCGGACGCGCATACCACATCGTTTGTATACCAGAAGGATTCCACAGGGACCAATATGGTGACCATTACCTATGTGGACGGAAAACAGCCCGAGGAGGCCATGTCCGAGCTTACGGAGAAATGGGAGAACCAGGAGCGCACCGAGGGCTTTTTCCCCGGGACGAATGATAAATGGGGCTACTGGCGTACCCTGCTTCCGGAGGAGAACGACAGCGGCCTTTCGGAAACCGTGATCGCGGGAGAATACAACGGAGGTGCGCTTCTGTTCGACATCGTGTCCCATAAGGGAGAGGATGATGAGCAGAATATGATGGTGGGCGACGAGCTGGCCGGGATCATCGACTCCATCGTGTATGACAGCTTCGGGGAACAGAGCATGTATGACTACATCCCGGGTACCTACGAAAGAACCGAGGAGGAAGCTGTACACAGCGTGATCCTGAACGGGGACCATACCGGAAAGCTGAGCTTCCAGGATGATATCGATATCCTGTGGGGCGCCTATGAGCTGATCGCCGCAGACGGAAGCTTCCGTTATGAGTACACGATCGAGGGAACCACTCTGATGCTGAACTATGACGGTGAGTGGCTTGAATTTGAAAAGAAATAAGTACATGGAATAAGGATCAAAGGAACGACATCGGCTGCGGCCGGTGTCGTTTTTTTCGGAAGACGGTCAAACCGAAGTAGTCAATGACAGGAATTTCTGCGTATGATAGAATGAAAAGGATTCTTGTCTGAGAAGGATAAAAGGGAAAGGAACGCCGGGGGAAAAGGAAATGGGCAGTGAACAGAAGGATAGGGAAATAGAGGCCTTAAGGGCCGAGCTGGCGCAGGTGAAGGAGGAGGCCGCGCATCTGAAACGGCAGGTTATGATGGCTGTAAACCTGCGTTTCCATCTGATGCCGAATATCTTCCCCTTGTTTCCGGATCTGCCGGAGGTGGATGTCTATGCGGATCAGATCGGGAAGGCCAGGGTCGGAGGGGATTTCTTCGATGTATTCCGGCTGGATTCGGACCATATCGGGATATTGATCTCGGATATTTTCGACGGAGGGGATGCGGCAGCGCTGTTTATGGTGACCTTTAAGCTCTATCTGGAGGGAGAGCTCGCGATGGGCTTTGCGCCGGAAAAGCTGATGGAGGTGATCAATAACCGGCTTGCGCGCACGAATGAGGATAATCTGTGCCTGTCTGCCTGGTACGGGGAATATGAGATCTCCACGGGAAGGGTAAGGGCCGTCAACGCCGGCCACGAAACGCCGCTGATCCTAAGGAACAAAAGGGCGGAAAGGCTTGCGGAGGACGAGCTTTCCTACCTCTGCGGGGTGATGGAGGGCATGTCCTACAGCGGGTATGAGTTTACTCTGGAGCCCGGTGACGCGCTTGTTCTCTATACGGATGGTATGACCAAGGCCGTGAATGGAGAACAGGAGCATTATACAACAGAAAGGATGAAGGCCGTGATGGAGGAGGCTGCGGGAGAGGAGGCGGAATTTATCGTGGAGGAGCTGCAGGAGAGCCTGCTTTCCTTTATCGGGGACGAGGAGCTGCCGGATGATATTACCCTGCTGGTCCTTACGAGGAAGGGAGGTGCTGATCGATGACGCATTTGGTGAGTGCCGAGGAAAACGATGTGATCCGGATCGAAGAAAACGGGGCCGGCGCCACGATCAGGATTCTGGGGGAACAGGCGGTGCTTTTGTTTATGCAGGTTCCGGAGGAAGAGCGCAGACAGGGGCGCGGAAGGGCGCTGCTTGCGGCCGCGGAGACGGAAAGCTCTGCCCATGGAGCAAAAAAGCTGTGCATGGAATACTCGGACTATGCCGAAGGCTTTTCTGCCTTCCTGGAGGCCTGCGGTTATCAAAGCCGGGATACGGGCAGCATCCTCTCCATTCGTACGTCGGACCTCCTCGAATCGGAGGGGGTGCAGAAATCGCTGAGGATGCGCTTTCGGGACATAAAGACAAGTGTGCTGGATGATCTTCTGATGTTTGAATGGGAGGATATTTCGGATCTGCTGAATAAATGCCGGTTTGAAATGCGGCCGGAGAATATGTCCCGCTTCAGCCCGGCGTTAAGCTTTGTTTCTTATGACGGGGATTACCGCGCGCGGGCCGTTTTGCTTTCCACGTTTAAAAAAGAGCTGTTCGTGGAGCTGCTGCTGGGCTTCTCCAATAAGAACCCGGAGTTCATCCTGTGCGTCTGCCAGGAATTCGTAAGGGCCCTGACGGAGCAGAAGGAGGAACTGCCGGACAGAATTTTTCTGTATTCCTCATCGGAATATGTGATCACGCTGGTAAGGCGGCTTCTGGACAGGGAATACGACCTTCACAGAGAAAAAACGGTATGGCATGCCGAAAAAGAACTTGCGGAAGGCGCTGTCCCACTTCAGAGAGCACAGAGCGAAGCCTCGGCCGGCTTATGGAAGACAGAAAGCGAGCAGGTCTTTGCCCAACAGAATATAACGGAAAAAACCATCTGGCAGAGCCTGAGGAGGTAAGGTATGGAGATAAAGAAAATGGAGAACGGGACAGCATTAACGCTTGCGATCGAGGGGTATCTGGATACCCGGACCGCGAAGGAAGCAGATGTCGTCTTTCAGGAGGCGGCTAAGGACTATGAGGAGATCATCCTCGACCTGGCCGGGACCAGCTATATTTCCAGCGCGGGCATCCGGATCCTGAGAAAGCTCCAGCTGGCCATGTACAAAAAGGGCGGACGCTTTTCGATGATCCATCTGGGAGAGGAGGTCACGCGTGTCCTGGAGATGACCGGACTTTTGGATCTGTTGAAGCTGTCATAGGAGAAAAACAGATGAAAAAAGAATGGTATTGTGATATACTGTCTTAGCTTTATGCGTAGTTGTTTCATTCAGGGAAAGGAGAAGAATAATTATGGAAAATATGCCGTTTCCGCCGCCTTGCTGGCGAAGAAGGAAAACGGGGTTATCCGTCAGCTCGATGCGTTTGATACCTTAATGGAGACCGCGGATGATACGGCGTACGGCGGGATGGTCGGCGGCCTGCTCGGCATTATCGGAGGACCGCTCGGTATGCTTCTCGGCGGCGCGCTGGATGCGGCCATCGACCGTTCGGGTGCCGATATTCTGAAGCTGGATGCCGTGGAGGTTGCGGAGGAGATCCGTCAGGCCCAGGAGCTTCAGAAGCAGATGGAGAAGGAAGCGAAGAAGCTGTTATTATTGGCCATGGGCCCGGCGCAGGGAAACGTCCTTCAGCCGTTCCTTGATCCGGGGCTCCCAGGGCTCTCTTTTCATAAAGGAGAACCAGTCGATCCCCGAGGCGATCTTATCGGCCATCAGAACAACACGGCCCTCCGGCGTATGGGGAGCGGGGCCGGCGATCGGCCACATATGGCTCTCGATGGCGGCAGTTACGGTATCGTCCAGATCCGGGAGGATCTCTTTGGCGCGCCTGACGGACTCCTGCGGATGCTCTCTCCAGGAGGCCAGACGGCTTTTGTAGAACGTTTCCCGCCCGGTCATACCGAGATCGTGGCATAAACAGGCCAAAATGACCTCCCCCTCGTTTACCTTTGGCTTATGCTTGTTCATCTCCCTGCACAGACGGCAGCCCATAATGGTAACGTTCAGGATATGGTCCGCAAGGATCCCCTTCAGATGGTGGGTCTCGGACCAGGCCGCCCGGAAGGCTTCGGAGCATAAGATCTGCCAGCCGTATTTTAAGATTTGATCGATGATGACGCTTTGTGCTTCATTGTTATTTTTCATGATACCTTTATTGTAGCCGGATTTGCCGGACGATGCAATCCGTTCAATCATTTTACAGGGAGTTTTTGTGATGGAAGAAAGAGTAGTCAGTCTATATCCGAAAAAGAAAAAGGGAATCCTCCGGCTCCTGTTCAGCCGGACCATGTTCATGGTGCTTGCCGTGGTTTTGCAGGTCGCGCTGTATGTCCTGATCCTGATGGCGTTTGCCAACTTTGCGGCCTGGTTTACCGCAGCCATGTACATCGCCTCCTTTATTCTGATCATCTACCTGATCAACAGCCGTATGGACAGTACGGCGAAGATGACCTGGATCTTCTTCATGGGGATCTTTCCGCTGGGCGCCTGCCTGTTCTATTTCTTTACCCAGACGAGTCTCGGACACAGGAAGCTGAAGGAAGGGGTGGAAAAGCAGGTCAATGCTACGAGAACGCTTCTTCCTCAGGACCAGGAGGTATTAAAGGAGCTGGAGCATACCGGCGCCGATGACCTGTGCCGCTATATGAACCGGAGCGGGTGCTTCCCGATCTACAAAAACTGCGAGGTGACCTATTTCCCTCTCGGAGAGGATAAATTCAAGGCCATGCTCGAGGAGCTGGAAAAGGCCGAAAAATTCATCTTCATGGAATATTTCATTGTCGGCGAGGGCTATATGTGGGGACGGATCCTGGATGTTCTGGAGCGAAAGGCCAGGGCGGGGGTTACGGTCCGTGTCATGTACGACGGAATGTGCGAGATCTCGCTTCTGCCCCATGATTATCCGAAGAGGATGCAGACGCTTGGGATCGAATGCCGCTCCTATGCGCCGCTCCAGCCCTTTGTCTCTACCCACTATAATTACCGCGACCACCGGAAGATCCTGGTGATCGACGGAAAGGTGGCCTTTAACGGCGGCGTAAATCTGGCGGATGAGTACATTAACCGGATCGACCGGTTCGGCCACTGGAAGGATACGGCGGTGTGTATCAAGGGCGAGGCTGCCCAGAGCTTTACACTGATGTTCCTTCAGATGTGGAATGTGACCGACTCCGATTTGAAATACGAGGATTATCTTCCGGCCACAGAGCCCCTCCCGGTGAAGGCCGCGGGCTATGTAATGCCCTATGGCGACGAGCCGCTGGATGAGGACAAGGTCGGAGAGATGGTCTACATGGATATTTTAAACCGCTCCAGATCCTATGTCCACATCATGACGCCTTATCTGATCCTGGACGGCGAGCTCTTATGCGCGCTGAAATTTGCCGCCGAGCGCGGGGTGGATGTAAAGATCATCCTTCCCGGGATCCCGGACAAGACGGTGGCCTATGCGCTGGCCAAGACGCATTACGCGTCGCTTTTGGATTCCGGCGTCCAGATCTACGAATACACGCCCGGCTTTGTCCATGCCAAGGTCTTTGTCTGCGATGACGAACGGGCGGTGGTGGGAACGATCAATCTGGACTACCGGAGCCTGTACCACCACTTCGAATGTGCGACCTATATGTATAAGACAGACTGTATCGCGGATATTGAAACGGATTTCCGGGATACGCTTTCAAAATGCATGAAGGTGACCAGGGAAACCATGAAGAAGGATAAGCTGAAATACAAGATCATCGGACCCTTCGCAAAGATCCTTGCGCCGCTGATGTAGAAATCGCCTCGGTCCGGCCCTTTTGTCCCGGATCGTTACGAAAAAAATGTTTTATGGAGGTTAAGAATGCTGTTCGAAACTTTGGACAAAATCAGACGGGGAACCCTGCTCAGTGCCATTCTTCTGATCGCGCTCGGTCTGGTCATTCTGATTTGCCCCGCGCCCTATATCGGATTTCTGATCCTGGCCTTCGGCTACGGACTGATCGTTGTCTGCATTGTTATGCTGCTCGAATTCTTTACAAGTAAAAACGCGCTGGTGGAGTACATGAACCTGATCGTCGCACTGGCCCTCGGGATCGTGGGGCTTTGTGTGCTTCTGTTCCGCGACGATGTGATGACGACGCTGGCCTGGCTTTCGGCGTTCCTGCTGCTTTTGCACGGGCTTCTGACGCTGAAGTTTTCCCTGACCTATGCGAGATGCTCCGGGAAGACGAGCTGGCCGGTCTTTGCGATTCTGGCGTTCGCGCTTGTGGCCATCGCCGCGATCCTGTTCTTAAATCCGTGGTGGGATACTCCCGAGATGCTCGCCAAGGTCATCGGTATCGCGGTGTTCTTCTCGGCATCGGTCAGCGTGATCCGGCTGATCTGGGCCTGGCTGAGAAACAGGGCTGAGGAACCGGAAGCGAAGAAGGGAGGGGCGAACTGATGTCCAAGAATAAGAAACCGGAAGGCGCAGTAAAAGAGAAAAAGAGGAGCGCCGAGATCCTGGGAATTTTTGCCGCACATAATTTCTATGCCAACGGCTTTACGCCGGAGGAGATGCGGACGACCCTGGAGGACCTGGGCCCGACCTGGGTAAAGATCGGCCAGATCATGTCCAGCCGCGCGGATATGCTCCCGGAGAGCTATTGCAGGGAGCTGGAAAAGCTGCGTCAGAACGTCCGCCCCCTGGCGTGACCCATATGCAGACCGAGAATCTGGCGCTCGCGGATACGGTTTCCCTGATCCGGGAGGAGCTGGGACTTCTGCTCGCGATGATCAACAACCGCCATATCAAGCGTGTGCAAGACGGAATCTGCGACGAATCCTTAAGCACGCCGTTTATCGATATCTGCTACACCTTTGACAAGGTTGTCGATGCCTGCGATACCGTAGCGCATAACTTCTCAGGAAAAACCAGAGACGCCGGAAGCCGGTCCAAAAAGGACCTTTCGGAGATCGTAAAGAAGCTCTACCAAGACAAGTTCCTGGCTCTTTCGGACGGGAAAGCTCTGCCGGAAGCATAATAACTGAAAAGGGGACCCACAGGATGAAAAAACTGCTTCAGATCCTGGCCATGCTGATCTTTGCCGCAGCCCTGTTCTACCGCGCTGCCGGCGGTACCTCCGCCATCGAGAACCGGTGGATGAAGGTGGAGGAGGCGGCAGCGGACCTGGAAGAAAAAAAGGAAAAAAGGGGGAGCTTTGCCGAGGCCGAGGCCAACGCCGATGACCGGTCGGACTTTTACGACTACCCGCTGGTCGGAGCCGCGAACGATTACTCCTATGAGGATAACTGGCTGATGCTTCCGCAGGAGATCACAAAGGACGTGGATACCTTCTACGTCTATCCGACGATCGTGACGGATACCCGTGCGTTGGCTCCCGCGATCGTGGACATCGATAATCCCATCATGCGGATCGGTGCCTACGATACCTATGTGAAAAACGCCACTGCCTTCGAGGAGAGCACAAATGTATTCGCGCCCTTCTACCGCCAGTCCAACATGGCGGCGGCAGCGACCTTCCGCGGACAGGAGCTGGAGGACTTCCACCGCCAGGAGCAGCGTACCGATATCTATGCCGCGCTGGACTATTATTTTGAACACTATAATGAGGGCCGGCCCTTCATCCTGGCCTCCCATTCTCAGGGCTCGATCCTTCTGAAGATCGCCGTGGAGGAATATTTCAGGCTCCATCCCGAATACTATGACCGGATGATCGCCGCCTACCTCGTCGGTTTTTCGGTCACGAAGGAGGACCTGGAAAACTATCCGCACATGAAGTTCGCCGAAGGTCCCGACGATACGGGCGTTGTGATCTCGTGGAATACGGAAGGCCCCGGAAATAAGACGGCGGACAACATCGTCGTGGAGGAGGGCGGAATCTCGATCAATCCGATTTCCTGGACCCGGGAAGAAACCTATGTTCCCGCCTCCGAGAATCCGGGCAGCCGGGTCGACGACATGGCAGGCGCTCTCGAGGATGAAGCGGCATCCTTACGCTACGATATCCGGCAGCTCCGCTATACAACGACGACGATTGCGGACCTGGTGCAGAAGGTGATCGGAAACTCCTTTACGGAAAGTCATCCGGGCATCGCGGACGCGCAGGTGGACAAGGAACGGGGCGTGGTGATCTGTACCACACAAGCCATTCCCTTTATGAAAATGTCCAACAAGGATATGCCGAACGTATTCGGTCCGGAGAGCTATCACGGCAGCGATTATGCCTTATATTATTACAGTGTGGTGGAGAATGTCAGAACAAGAATCGAAAGCTGGAAAAAAACACACTAAGCTCGACGCGCTAAAGGACTTCGGCCTCGGCTTCGTCAAATCCGTCATGGTGAAGGATATCGGGACCTATGCGGCCAGTACGGCGTTCTACACCTTTCTGTCCCTTCTGCCCATTATGGTCCTCATACTCTTCTTCCTGCCGAAAACGGGCTTTTCGGCGGATGAGGTGATCCCGATCGTTACGGACATTACGCCGGACTACATCGACAGCTTTGTGGCGCAGATGATCCGGGAGACCTACGGAAGAGCCGCCGGGGTTCTGCCCATTACGCTGATCATAACGGTGTTTTCCTCGGCGCAGGGGATGACGGCGCTGATCAAGGGGCTGCGGCTTGTATACGGAGTGGAGAAAAAACAGAAT
Organism: Lachnospiraceae bacterium; assembly: GCA_017450105.1. Taxonomy (GTDB): domain Bacteria; phylum Bacillota; class Clostridia; order Lachnospirales; family Lachnospiraceae; genus RUG12461. Next base: position 45,996 of record JAFSXC010000006.1, read on the forward strand.
GTGGTGGTTCAGAACCTCCTCGCCATCCTTTCCACTCTGGTGATTGCGGCGTTTCTGCTTTTTTCGGCCCTGGGGCTGTTCTTCGCGAACTCGGTCGTGCTTGCTGCCGCCGCGGACCAGATCACCATCCCGGCGCTGTCCTCCTCTGTACTTAAGCTTCGCTACATAATCATGATGGCTTTATTCATCCTGCTCCTGACCCTGCTTTACACCTTTATTTCCGGGGCAGAGCGAAAGCTGAGGCTCCATTTGCCCGGCGCCGTCTTCTCGACCGTTTTATGTGCCGTCTTTACTGCCTTCTTCTCTCTTTTTGTCGGCCTGGGGAACTACCGTACCATCTATGGGAATCTGGCGGCGCTTGTTGTCATGCTTATCTGGGGATTTTCCTGTATACTGCTGGTATTGCTCGGAGGGTGCTTCAATAAGTATCTGATGGATCGCAAAAAGGGAAGCGACTGAAATAAGTGAATGCCGCCTGGCGCGGGAAATGCTGAAAGCGAACGTGTCAGAGAGCGTCAGTATTTTCTGCGGCAGGGGGCATGGGGTAAAGGGAAGAAGCCGAGAAAAGGAGGAAGAAAATGAAGTTCAGCAAGCTCAGGGATAAGAAATGGTTCCCGATGGCGGTGGCGCTGTGTATCGCCGTTCTTTTCTGGTTCCTTTTGACGCATCTTCCTGAGATCGGGGCGATTCTCGGGAAGATCTGGTACTTTATTTATCCGGTGGCCGCCGGCGGCATCCTGGCCTATCTGCTCAACCCTCTTGTGCGCTTTAACGAAACCAAGCTGTTGAAAGGGATAAAGCATGAGAAGCTAAGGAGCATGCTTTCCATGATCCTGGCCGTCGTTTTTGCGGTGGTATTTATTCTGTTTCTGATCGGCATGATCATTCCTCAGCTTTATGATAGTATTGTAACTCTGATCGCCAACCGGGACATGTATTTTAATTCCCTGATGGAATGGCTGGAGGGCCTCGGAAATGCGACGATCTACGGCTTTGCCGAGAATCTTCTGAACTCCTCACAGGACCTGCTCGGTTCGATCCGGAATCTGATCTCCGAAAACAGCGCAGCGATCCAGCAGGCGCTTTCCGAAGCCGGCGGACATATTACCGCCTGGCTCATCGGCCTGGTGTTTTCGGTTTACTTTCTGGCGGATAAGAAGAGGATCGGAAACGGGGCGTCGATGCTGCTTCGGAAGATGCATAAGTCGGATGAAACCTTTGAGAATACGATGGGACATATCAAAAGGATCGATTTTATTCTTACAAGGTATGTGTCCTGCAGTCTGCTTGAGGCCGTGATCGTCGGCGCGGCGACCGCGATCTTCATGGCGATCATGAGGATGCCCTATATCGGCCTGGAGGCGGTTATCATCGGTGCGTTTAATCTGATCCCGACGTTCGGCCCGATGATCGGCGTTGCGATCGGCACGATCATTCTTCTGCTGGTGAACCCGCTGCAGGCTCTGTATTTCATGATCTTTGTCATGATCATCCAGGCGATCGACGGTTATCTCCTGAAGCCGAAGCTCTTCGGAGATACCTTCGGGATTTCGGGGCTGTGGATACTGATCGCCGTAATCGTCGGCGGCCGGATCTTCGGAGTGATCGGCATTATTTTCGCGATCCCGGTCGTTGCCATTCTGGACTACCTGATCAAGAATGTGTGGATGGTGAGAAGGAAGAAAAAGGAAGAAGAAATAGAGGAAAAAGAGGAGACCCAAGAGAAAAATACGTAAAACCGAACCCAAGATGACGTTTCATTTTGAAACGTTCTCTTCTTTAGGTTGCATTTTTTCTGTAAACTGCTATAGTATTGGTGCAAAAATTTTTGGCCTGTAAATCATTCTCAGGAAGTTAAATAGAATAACATGAAAAATCCATTTACGAAAAAACTGATTGGTATTCTTTGCTGTGCGGCCCTGATCGTTGTGATCGTGGTGGCGGTCGCTGTCGGGAGTAAGAAGGGGGAGTCGCGCGGGCGGACCGATACAGAGGCAAATTCGGAGGCGACCGTGTCCCATAGCTCGAAGATCGAGACTCCGTTTGAAAGTCCGGAGGAGTTGAGGATCCGGAAGCTGATCCGGGCCTATTATGATCTGTATGCGCTCGGGGATACGGATGCCCTTGACCAGATCGTGACGCATCTTTCGGATTCCGAGAAATCCTTCATCGATATGTTTTCGGAGCACGTGGACAGCTATGATAACCTGAGCTGCTATGCGAAACCGGTTCCCGAGAAGGACTCTTATATCGTGAACGCAAAGATCGATATTAACTTTACCGGAGTGGATACCCCGGCGCCCGGTCTCGACTTCTTCTATGTGGAGACAGATGAAAACGGAGATTTTTACATTAATAATCTCTATTCCCAGTATAACTCCCTGGTGGAGGAGCAGAGTGTGGATCCGGAGATCCGGGACCTGATCGCTGCGTATGAGAAGGAGAAGGATGTGATCCGGCTTCAGAACGAGGTGACGGCGGAGTACGAGAAGGCTGTGGCGTCCGATCCTGCGCTGGCGGAGCTCGTAAGTACGAAGATCCGGGATGCTTATGTAAACTGGTCCGCCGCAAATAAACCCAATGCGCAGGCCGAGCCGGAAACAGAGCCCGAAACGGAAACCGAGATTGAGCCGGAAACCGAGACCGAGACGGAATCGGAGGCTGAACCGGAGACCGAGACCGAAACGGAAACGGAGACCGAAGCGAAAACAGAGACGGAGACAGAAACAGAAACCGAAACCGAGAAGGAAGCCGAGCCGGAGACTGAAACCGAAAAGAAGGAAGAAACTTCGAATGTCGTCACGTTCTCTCCGGGAGAGAAGATCTACATTAAATCCGCGGTGAGCGTCCGTATGGAGATGAGTGAAACCTCCAAGAAGGTAGGAGCGGCCCACGAGGGGGATACCGTGAAGGTGATCCAGAGCTACGCAGAGGGCTGGACCAAGGTCGAATGGATGGGTAAGACCGGGTACATCCGCAGCGACCTGCTTAAATTCCAGTAAAGGACAAGGCTCCCTGCGGAAAGCGGGGAGTACCTTTAAATCAGTCCGAGAACCGGAAACCGGAGCTTTGTAAGCTGCTCCTTAACATCCTCGATCTGGAGCGGCTTTACGAGAAACCCGCTGGCCTTTGTTTCCCAGGCTTTGGCAGCGTAATCCGGATAACTCGTCAGAAAGATCACATTCGTCAGCGGGTTCAGCTCCATCAGATCCTTGCAAAGCTCGAGCCCGCTCTGCTGTCCGATCTCGATGTCCAGAAAGGCGATGGAGATACGGTTCTTTCTGGCGTAATTCATGGCCTCGGAGGGCTTTATGAAGCCGGTAATGGTAGCGTTCGGCATCGCCTCGGAAAGAATGGGGACCATGCCGGCAAGCAGAATGGATTCGTCGTCCACGAGGATGACCTCGGGGGTCTCTGAGCCGAGATCGGCAGCGCTGGTCAGGACGGAAATATCCACATTGAAAATCTGCGCGAGCCGGGTCAGAAGAAGCAGATCCGGGACGCGTCTTCCGCTTTCCCAGTTGGCGATGCTGGAGCGGTCCACATATAACTGCTGGGCAAGCTGCTGTTGGGACAGGTTCTTTTTTGTACGCAGGAGCTTAATCGTATCGCCGAGACGGTTTTCCATGCTGAAAATCTCCTTTTAAGCCTTGTTTTTCGGTATCTTCATATGTACGATGGCGCCGCCGCCGGAGCGCGGCTCAATTTTCATCGCGCCTCCGCACAGCGCCTTCAGGCGGGTGGAGACGTTGGCCAGCCCGATGTGCGGATCCTCGCCTTCGGCAGCGGAGGGATCGATCTCCAGCCGGGTCAATTCCGCTCCGGAGTTTTCCACCGTAATCAGGATAAATCCCTCGTCCAGCCGGGTACTGATCCGTATCAGTAAGGCCCCCCGTTCCGGATCCAGACCGTGCTTCACCGCGTTCTCCGCGATCGGCTCCAGCGTCAGGGGCGGGACGAAAAAGTCCGTAAACGCTATATCGTAATCCACCTGAAGGAAGCTTTCGTAACGGGCCTTTGCGACCGAGAGAAAGGCCTTTGTATGCGCCAGCTCATCCTCGAAGGGGATCAGCCCCTCCTGGGCTACGGCACTGAAATTCTTTCTGAGATAGACCGTAAAATCGTTAATGACCTTCTGCGCCCGCTTCGGGTCAATATCGCAAAGATAATAGATGTTGGACAGGGTATTATAAACGAAATGCGGCCGCATCTGCAGATTTTTGATCCGAAGGTTCTGGTCGCTGAGCCGGATCGCCTGCTCCACGGTCTTCTTAGCCTGGTCGTTCAGGATGTAGATGAACATGACGAAGGCGGCGGCGCTGGTGGTAAGGACGATGAACAGGATCCCGTAGGAGACCATCTGCAGCACCATCCCGACCGCCGGGATCAGGATCCACGCCAGAAAAGCGCGGAGCTGCTTTGCGGAAAGCTTTTCCTTCCTGAGAAGGAGGCCGATAAGGTTTACAAGCATCATGGCCACGGTGGGTACAAGAAGCACCGGATACAGGGGACTGCGGCGATACTCGTTCTCCGCGGTAATATAGTAAAAAATATCGGTAAACAAATTTACAGACAGGAGCACGGCGTACACCGTCCACAGAAGGAGGTTGAGCAGAAACAGGCGCTCCTTTTTTATGGCTTCGCTTCCGGAAAGAGAAAGCATGTAGGTCGCGATCAGAGGGACTGCCACGGAGGAAAAGAGGGATTCCGTATAAACGGCGGCCCGCGAAAGCGGAGCATATTGTTCTTCCAGGAATACCAGAGAAATCTGGGAGAGAAGATCAGAGGCCGTATAGACCGTCAGGATCAGAAACACCAGAAAAAAGAAGCACCGGCTCTTTTTTCTCATATACTCCGCGCGCAGCGAAAGCACAAGCCCCAGAACCGAAACGGTAATTCCCGCGACCGCGATTGCAAAATTCAGGATGTCGATTATGTCCATAATTGTCATGTCTATACGCTCCCATGGAGGGAAAAACCAGCCTGTAAATTATAGGATAACACAAATCCGTTTTTGACGGGAGTCCTTCCGACAAAAAGGGAGGGGGGTGTGAACAGTATCGGTTTCAATCTGAAACATCTCCTTGCAAATAAGGCTGTTCTCTGTACAATAGATGGTGGATGTACGTGCTTCTTCCGAAATAAATTTCAGGAAGAACCCCATAGACAGGCACACAGGGGAGTGTGATGAGCCTCCGAAGGAAAGGAGTATTCAATGGAATCAGTTACAACAGACAAACGGATCCTGATCCTGATGCTGCAATACAGCGTTGTGGTAAAGGGAATTGAAAAGAAGCTTCAGGATATGGGCTGTAATGTCACGACCGTCGCGGATGAGCTGGAAAACCGGATCGAACGGTACTCCCCGGAGACGGACCTGCTTCTGTTTTACCTTCCCGGTGACCTTTATGATGATGCTTCAAAGAAGGCAAAATTTCTGAAGCTGTGCACGCTTGTTACGATCAAAAAAAAGAAAATGATCCTGATCGGGGAAGCAAAATACCATGACGAGCTTCTGAAGGAGCATACGGAGCTCAGGGAATATGCCTGGATGAACCGCCCCGTGGATATGAAGGCGCTTGAAAACCGTGTGGAATCGGCCCTGACGCCGACGACGGAGGCCGCGAAGGGAAAGCGGATCCTGATCGTGGATGATGACCCGTCCTATGCAAAGATGATCCGGGAGTGGATCAAGGATACCTACCGCGTGGATATCGTTACCGGCGGGATGCAGGCCATCAGCTTTCTTTTGAAGGTGCCGGAATCGGAGAAGGTGGATCTGATCCTTCTGGATTATGAGATGCCGGTGGTGGACGGCCCCCAGGTCCTGCAGATGCTTCGGCAGGAGGAGGGGACAAAGGATATACCGGTGATCTTTCTGACCGGGATCGGATCGAAGGAGGCTGTGATGCGGGTCATGAGCCTGAAGCCTGAGGGCTACCTCCTAAAGTCTGCAACGCGAATGGATATTCTTGATTTCTTACGGGATAAGCTGCAATGACAGAAAAGGAAAGGGAACGGTTTTCCTGTCTGGAGGGGTCTGAAATAGACGTGGAGGTGGGGCTTAGAAACAGTGGCAGCAGTGGATCCTATCTGTCTTTACTCAAGATCTTTTTCGAGTCGATCGAGGAAAACGAAGCACAATTAAATCGTCTGTACAACGAGCAGGATATCCGAAACTATACGATTAAGGTCCATGCTCTGAAAAGCTCAGCCAGAATCATCGGCGCGACAGACCTCGGGGAGCGGGCCCAGGGTCTGGAAAATGCCGGAAAGGCCGGAGATACGGATTATATTGCGGCGGAGCATGAGGCATTCCTTTCGGCCTACAGCTCTATGCAGGGTCCGTTGTCCGCTTTGTTCCGACAGAAGGAGGAGGGCGAGGACCGGCCGGAGGCCGATGAGAGCCTGATGAAGAGCGTCTACGACGAGGTCCTTGCCGCCGCGGAGGATATGGACTGCGAGCGGCTGGACAGCTTCTTTGCGGAGATGGCGGACTATAAGATCCCGGACGGGGAGGCTGTGCTTTATGAGCAGCTTAAGGTTGCGACGGGCAGATACGAATACCGGACCATCCGAAGGCTTTTGAAGGAGAAACAAACATCATGATTCAAAAGACAAACGAAAAATTTGTCGTTTTGGTCACCACGCTGTTGGCAGCTGGCCTGATCGGGGAAAATCTTGTGATGGGCTGGGAGTTCTGGGTTCCTGTCCCGATCCTGATCGGTATCATCTTCATGTGGTGGATCAACCTGAGTGAAAAGATCGTGATTGATATCCGGAAGGGCTTTTATTTTGCCTTTGCCGTGCTGATCATCTTTTACCACGGAATCCATAAGACCACGCTTTATGATATCGGGATCGTTGTGATTCTGGCAATGGTTACCTTTGCTCTGTTGCGCACCGCCTACATGATGAGTATCTTCTTTGCAGAGTATTTCCTTCTTCTTTTTATCCATTTGATCAATCTTCCGGGAGGAACTCCCATTACCTTCGAAAAGCTTACCGTTACGAGGCTTCTCCTGCACACGGCGGTCGTATTTGCCCTTTACTTAATCAGCACGAAGAGCATCAATGACCGGCTTGAGGAGGAAGAGGAAACCAGAAAACGGGAGGAGCGGATCGAAACCAACGATGTCAGCATGGAGGACTTCTTGTCCAACATTTCGCATGAGCTGCGGACACCGGTGAACGTCGTGAACGGTATGTCGGATCTTCTGATTAAGAAGGGCGCGGGTGCGGAAGCCGATGCGATCAAAAACGCGGGCGTCCGGCTGGCCTACCAGATCGAGGATATCCAGGATTATACCGAATGTAAGCGTCAGAAGGTCTTTCTGGAGGAGGATAATTATATGAGCACCTCCCTGATCAACGACGTCGTAGCGAGCTTCCGTGCGGGCGAAAGGGCATCCGAGCTGGAGCTTGTGGTGGACCTGAATCCGAGAACGCCGGCGATGATGCGCGGGGATATCAAAAAGCTCCATAAGATCTTCCGGCATCTCCTGGAAAATGCCGTGAAGTTTACCCGGACCGGCGGTATTTTTGTCCGGATGTATGCGGAGAACGCGGACTACGGAGTGAACCTGTGTATCGAAATGACGGATACCGGGATCGGGATGGACCGGAAGGCCATTGCCGCGGTTACCGAGGGTATGTTCCAGGCCAATAAAAAGAGAAACCGCAGCTCCGGCGGTATCGGGCTGGGGCTGTTCATCGTCTACGGCTTTGTACACAGGATGGGCGGCTTTGTCAAGATCGAGAGCGAAAAAAAAGTCGGTACCACGGTCCGCGTGACCATTCCGCAGAAGGTGGTGAACGCGAAACCCTGTCTGGCGCTTGAGGAGACCTTCGACGGATCCGTGCTGTTCCATGTGAAGCCGGACAAATATAAGGTCCCGCAGCTTCGGGACTTCTACCGTACAATGGCAACGAACCTGGCTACGGGTATCCGCGTGCCGCTTTATGCCGCGGATACCGTGTATGAGGTGGAGCGGCTGAGGGAAAAGATCCATGCGAAGCATGTATTCATGGGCGAGGAGGAGTACGAAGAAAACCGCGGATATTTTGAGGAGCTGGCCAAGGAGGACATTACCGTTGTGGTATCCGCCGGACCGGACTTTAAGACGCCTGAGAACAGCCGCGTGATCCTGATGCCGAAGCCCCTGTATGCCTATCCGGCGATCAAGGTCTTAAACGAGGGCCGGGATGCAAAGGATATCGAGGGCCGCAATCGCGAGGAAAAGCCGGTATTTAAGGATGTGAAGGCGCTGATCGTGGATGACGAGCCGATGAACCTCGTGGTGGCGACCTCGTTATTCAGAGAATACGGAATGATCATTGATACCGCGGGAAGCGGAAGGGAAGCGATCAAAAAGTTCCGCTCAGAGGAGTACGATGTGGTCTTCATGGATCATATGATGCCGGAAATGGACGGGGTCGAGGCCATGAAGCAGATCAAGGCGGCGGCTGCGGACCTCGACAGGAAGGTGAAGATCGTTGCGCTGACCGCCAACGCCGTTTCCGGTGCGCGGGAAATGTTTATTCAGGAGGGCTTTGACGGCTTTATCGCGAAGCCCATCAATACAGCGGATTTTGAACGAGTGATGCTGCGGGTGCTGCCGGAATCCGTAAAGGGCAGAGGAGGTGAAATGCGATGATCCGTGTTCTCAAATCTGCTATTGCTGCGATAAAGGACCCCGAACGGCCGTTAGCGGAGCGGATCTTTCTGATCCTGACCTTTGTATCGGAAATTACGGTCGTTATTGCGTTGATCGGGGACCTGATCATTAAGGAAAGTCCGCTGGAGATCATGATCCTTGTCTCGATCCTTATTGTGGTGCCGACCATTGTTCTGATCTGCCTCCGGTTGGATAAGCTCCAGATCGCGATCCGGATCATCATGATCGGCCTGGTTGTGGTCATATTGCCGGCCCTGTTCTTCTTCGGCGGCGGAGTACAGGGCGGCGGCGTTCTGTGGATCATCTTCGCCTTTATGTACGGAGGATTGGTGCTCCACGGAAGATGGCGCAATGTTATGTTTCTGCTGATCATGCTCCTGTCCCTGGCCTGCTTTGTTATCTCCTATCTGCATCCGGAGCTTCTGTACCCGCATACCGTAAAAATGTTTTATGCGGATACCTTTATCTCGCTGATGCTCGTGGGTGTGTTATGCTTTATCATGACCTGGTTCCAGGGACGCCTGTTTATGGAAAAGAGTGAGCGCGCAAAAAAGGAGGCCGAAAGGGCCGAGGAGCTGACCCGTTCCCAGAACCGGTTTTTTTCGAGCATGAGCCACGAGATCCGTACGCCGATCAACTCGATCCTGGGCCTGAATGAGCTGATCCTCCGGGATCAGTCCGCGTCGGATGAAATCGTGCGGGATGCCTCCGGGATCCAGGGCTCCGGGAAAATGCTTCTTGCCCTGATCAACGACATCCTGGATTTTTCCAAGATCGAAGCCGGGAGCATGGACATCGTTCCCGTGGATTACCGCGTGGGGGATATGCTGTCCGAGATCGTAAATATGCTCTGGATCAAGGCCAACGATAAGGGGCTGCAATTTGAAGTGACCGTGGACCCGGAGGTGCCGATGGTGCTCTACGGGGATGAGGTCCGGATCAAGCAGATCCTGATCAATCTTTTGAACAACGCGGTAAAGTATACCAAGGAAGGCCGGGTGGAGCTTCGCGTCGAAAGCAAGGGAGAGACCGAGGAAACGATAGAGCTATGGATCTCCGTTTCCGACACGGGCATGGGAATCAAAAGGGAGGATATTCCCTATCTGTTTGATGCCTTCAAGCGTGTGGACGAGGGGAAAAACCGGCATATCGAGGGAACGGGCCTCGGCCTTTCCATCGTAAAGCAGCTGGTAGAGCTGATGGACGGCGATATCTCCGTGAACAGTATTTACGGTGAGGGTACCACCTTCCTGGTGAAGCTGGTTCAGAGGGTCTCCGATCCCACGAAGATCGGCGAGCTGAATATTCATAACCAGCAGGTGGTGCGGCGGAGTGTTTATGAAAGCAGCTTCCTGGCGCCCGAGGCCAGGATCCTGATCGTCGATGACAACGAGATGAATCTCGAGGTCGAAAGCCGCTTGCTTACGGATACCGATATGGCCATCGACAAGGCTTTGAACGGGAAGCAGGCTCTGGAAATGTGTCTGAAATACCATTACGATACGATCTTTATGGATCATCTGATGCCGGGCATGGACGGAATCGAATGTCTTGCAAACATCCGGGAGCAGGCGGGCGGGCTGAACCGTACCACGCCGGTGGTGGTGCTGACAGCCAATGCGGGGGCGGAGAACCGGGCGCTTTACAACAAGTCCGGGTTTGACGGTTACCTTGTGAAGCCCGTTTCCGGGGAATCGATGGAGAAGACCCTGATCCAGCATATTTCTTCCGAGAAGGTGATCCGCAGGAACACGATGATGGGAGTGGATGAGGACATCCACGCGTCGGATAAGTTCGCGGAAAAGGTGCCTGTGATCATTACCGCCTCCAGCATGTGCGACCTGCCCGACCCCGTGATCAAAAAGCTTCGTATCCCGATCATACCGTTCATCGTAAAAACGGAGGAGGGTGTCTTTAAGGACGGCTTGCAGATGGATGCCAACGAGCTGGTCCGGCACATGAGCCTCGGGAAGGATGCGGTCTCCTCTCCGCAGGGCGAGGAGGCATATACGGAGTTCTTCGCCGACGTATTAAAGAGAGCGCATAACCTGATCCATATTTCCATTACCACGAGCATGAGCCGGGAATACGGTCTGGCCTGCGATGCGGCGCGGTCCTTTGACAATGTTTTCGTGGTGAATTCGGAGTGTGTCTCCAGCGCTACGGGTATCCTGGTTCTGATCGCCTGTAAGTTGGTTCAGCAGGGAATGCAGGTACAGGACATTCTCAATGAGCTGGATAAGGTGAAGCACCGTCTGAGGTGCAGCTTCGTTATCGATACAACGGAATACATGGTCCGGCGCGGACTCATCAGTAACCGCGTCCACCGGATCGCGGAGGCACTGAATCTCCACCCGGCCATAAGGGTCCGGGATAACAAACGGGGGATCGGCGGCATGTGGATCGGCCGGATGAAACGGGCCTACCGGAAATACATCGCCAAGATCCTTCCGCCGGATACGATTCCCGATGCGGATGTGGTCTTCATTACCTATGCGGATGTTCCGATCGAGACGCTGAACTGGATTGAGGAAACTATACGGAGGACCGCCTATTTCGAGCATGTGGTCTTCCAGCAGGCCTCGGCGGCCATTACCTCAAACTGCGGCCCCGGGAGCCTTGGTATCCTGTATTTTCTGAAGTCCAACAAGTCCTATAATATCGGCTCCTTCATAGAGGATCTGTATGTAGGCGAAGCCGAGGAAGCGGAAGCGGCTTCGGAGGAGGTGCAGGAAGAGGAGGATACTGCCGAAGCAGAGGAGGAGACGCCGGACGAGGAGCTGGAGAAGGCGGAGGCCGCCCTGAAGGAATTTGAAGCCGAGTTTGCGGCCTCGTCCGCGGAGACATCGGTTTCCGAACCGAAATGGTATGAGGCGATCCCCGCTCTTGACCCGGAGGAAGCGATCAAAAACAGCGGCTCCGAGGAAGCCTTCCGTTCGGTCCTTAAGATCTTCTATGATTCGATCGGGGACCGGAGCGCCGAGCTGGAGGGGTGTTATTCCAATGAGGACTGGAAAAACTATACGATCAAGATCCATGCGCTGAAGAGCTCGGCGAGGCTCGTCGGAGCAGGAGAGCTGTCAAGGGATGCGGAGGCTCTCGAGATGGCCGGGAAGGAGGATAACATCGCTTATATCCTGGAAAACCACGCACATGCGATGGAGGAATACCTGCAGCTGAAGGAGGCCATCGCCCCTCTCTTTACAGAGGACGAAACGGAGGACGGGGACGGCGGCTCGGACAAGCCAGTGGCGGATGAGTACCTGATGGAGGGAATCTATGAGGGGCTTAAGGAGGCCGCACAGGCCATGGACTGCGATATGGTCGAGGAGATATTAAAGGAGATCGGGGGCTATACGATCCCGGAGGGAGAAAGAGAGAGGTTTACCCGTGTGAAGGAAAAGGCGGACATGCTGGATTATGACGGGATTTTAGAGGCATTGGGCGGATGAAATACGGTAATTTGTAAGTAGAGGAGGAACTATTATGGAAGCAGTTGTTCAGGAAAAGATGAAGCGCATTCTCCAGGGAGACCTGAAGTATACTTCCGCGAATCTCGCGTTTAATATGCTGATCTCAAAGCTGCAGAAAAGGGTGCAGGCGGATCCCGGAAGTATCGAGCTGTGCATCAGGGAAATGGACGCATTTTTGGCGAAGTACCCTATTGTCGCGAAGGTAGATGCCGCGAACATAGCCGCGCTTTGACAAAGAAACAATAATAAGGGGGTAGAAAAATGCTTATTACGTTGGAAGAAACCAGTGCTATGATCCGTCAGGGAAGGACTTTGCATATTGCTGCGGATGACGCCTTGCTTCAGCAGCTCCCGAAGGGGAGGTGGATCGGCGGGACCACTCCGTATTTCAGCAGCGAGGAGGGTGGGATCTTCACAAAGGAAAAGCTCTTTGTGACGGAGATCGACTTTGCCGAAGAGATACGGATCGCTTCCTACGGGAAATATAATGTGTTCCAGATCATGGAGGAGTGCTATGACAACTGCCTTACGCTTCTGATCATGCCCTACGGCTCCGAGGTGGCGAATAAGTATGCCAAGGAGGCTCCGGAGGTGGAGGAGCTCTTAATGCGTCCGACGCTTGGCTGGATCTCCGGCTTTGACCTGAACGCGCCCGGTGCAGCGAAGGTCTATAACGGCGAGACCGGAGAGAGCTTTACGGACAGGGCGGTGGTTATGTATTGCAGGCTCCCGAAGGAGCAGACCGTCCTGATCAATATGATCAACCTTTTTACGGATGACAAGGCAGATCCCGTGATCCGGTTCGATGTGAACGAGCTGGAGGTTACGGATTGTACCGTGGATGGCGTGAAAGTTAATTTTGCCGAATACATAAGACAAAAGGGGATCGATCCGAGTATGCCGCTGGTATCAGATCATAACGGCTCCTACTTAAATACCTCCATCCGTGAGGTCAGAGAGAAGGAAGTAAGCCTGTATGCGCCGGTCTATCGGAACATCGAGTACCGCTTTGCTTCGCATGTAGATGATTACGCCGCGGAGTTTATGCGGAGGCTGAACGAGCAGGGACAGAGGAAGCCGGTCTTTTCCTGCAACTGTATTTTGAACTTTCAGCTCGGGAATCTCGAGGGAAAGAAGACCCTGCCCTTTATCGGGCCGGTTACCTTCGGCGAGGTGGCTTATCAGCTCATGAATCAAACTCTTGTGTATTGTGAAATTGTAGGATGATCCTATGGAACAGGTAATCTGGCTCAACAATCAGATCAATGAATTCGCCTGGGGAACCTTCGGACTGGTTTTGCTTCTCGGAACCGGTATTTTATGTACAGTGATCACGAAGCTTTTCCAGATTACACACATCAGGCACTGGTGGAAGAAAACCTTCGGGATCATGAGGAACGAAGGACGGATCATCGACGACGCGGGTGCGCTGTCGCAGTTTCGGACCTTCTGTACCGCCCTTTGCTCCACGATCGGAACCGGAAATATCGCCGGCGTTTCTACGGCAATCTGCATGGGCGGACCCGGGGCAGTGCTCTGGATGTGGGTGGCCGCGATCCTCGGGATGATGGTAAAATACGCCGAAAATGTTTTGGGCATCTATTACCGCCGCCGTAATTCCGAAGGCGCCTGGTCGGGTGGACCGATGTACTATCTCCAGGACGGACTGGGCTCCAAAAAGGGCTGCAGAGGCCTCGGAAAGCTGCTCGGCGTCCTCTTCTGCATCTTTACGATGCTTGCCTCCTTCGGGATCGGGAACATGGGTCAGATCAACAAGATCACGATCAACGTGGAGACCACCTTCCTCTCCGAGGTAAGCCACGATCTTTTCCTCGGGGCGCCGAAGGTAAACTGGCTCATCGGCTTTGTGCTCATGGCTGCGGCTGCCTTTATTATCCTCGGAGGCTTCCGGCGGCTCGCTGCCGTGTCCGAGAAGCTGATCCCCTTTATGTCCATTATCTACATGGTGGGCTGCACGATCATCATCCTTATGAACATCACAAAGCTGCCGGCGATCTTTGCTTCGATCTTTAGGTTCGCGCTCGGCCCCGCGGCCATTACCGGAGGCGCGGCCGGAACGGCGGTCCAGTTTGCCTTCAATACGATCAAAAACGGTTGCAAGCGAGGGGTCTTTTCGAATGAAGCCGGGCTCGGCTCCTCCGTGATGGCCCACTGCAATACCTGTACAAGAGAGCCGGTACGGCAGGGAATGTGGGGGATCGCCGAGGTCTTTTTGGATACGATCGTGATCTGTACGATGACGGCGGTTGTGGTCCTCGGGTCCGGTGCGATTGACCTGAACACGGGACTTGTAAAGGAAGGGATCAACGACGCGACGCTGGTGGCCAGGGCCTTCGGAAACGTGCTGGGACGGCCTGGAGAGATGTTTGTGGTATTTGTGATTATTCTCTTCGCCTTTACGACGGTCATGGGCTGGTCCTATTACGGAGCCAAGGTAACGGAGTACCTTCTGGGGGTGACCTGCGGCAGGATCTACCGCTTTGTCTTCATCGTCCTCGTTGCCTTCGGCGCCATTATGGAATCCAATCTGGCCTGGGATATTTCAGATACCTTTAACGGGCTGATGATGATTCCGAATCTCATAGGAATTGTTACACTGTCGCCTCTGGTGATCAAACTGACAAAGAATTACGTGGACCGCAGGCTCAAGGGAAAGGAGATCGAACCCATGCTCTCCTATGATCCGGATATCCAGAAGGATGCGGCTAGGGCTTTGAAGGCCGGAAAGAGTTGAATATATGAGCTACTGGATCGTTGTGGTGGATGATGAACCATTAAGCCTTACGAATGCAAAAAACATGCTCCACTCCCATGGGATGCGTGTCGGCTGTCTGCGCTCCGGATCAGATCTTCTGGAGTTTGTCAAAACGAAAACGCCGGATCTGATCCTCCTTGATATCCTGATGCCGGAGATGGACGGGTTTGAGACCTACCGGGCGCTGCGCCGCTTTGAGGAAAAGGAAGGGCGGCCCCAGATCCCGGTGATCTTTCTGACCGGAGAGGACAATAACGAAGCCGAGCGAAGAGGCTTAAAGGCCGGCGCTTCGGACTTTATTCACAAGCCCTTTGACGAGGGAATTCTGATCAAGCGGATCAACAATACCATCGTGAACAGAAAGACCATCGAAAGCCTTACCGAAGAGGCCACGATGGATAAGCTCACAGGCTTTTTGAATAAGGCCAGCGGAACCAAGAGGGTTACGGAGCTCTGCCGGGAAGAGCGGGGGGCCCTTATGATCATGGATCTGGACAGCTTTAAGCTTGTGAACGACCTTTACGGCCACGATATGGGAGACCGGGTTCTGGAGGCGTTTTCTTCGGTCGTTCGGGAGAATGTGAGAGCGGAGGACGTCGTGTGCCGGATCGGCGGAGACGAATTTATGGGGTTCTTCGCCGAAATGACGGAGGAGAACGCGGTGGCTTCTCTGACGAAGAGACTGAACACCCGGCTTATGCAGGAAGCCGATTCCCTGATGGGTGATGACCACGGGGTTCCTCTGGGAATATCCATCGGTGTGGCGGTGTCGAATGAAAATGCGAATGACTATCAGCTCCTGTTCCAGTTTGCGGATAATGCTTTGTATGAGGTAAAACGGAACGGGAAGCACAGCTACTGTATTTATGATCCGGAAATGACACATGAGGCAGAGGAGGAAAACCTGGAGGAGGATCTGAACCGGGTGCTCCAGATCGTATCCGAGCGAGGGGAGGGCAAGGGCGCCCTGCTTCTCGGGATCGAGGCGTTTTCCTGGAATTTCCGGTATATGGAGCGCTTCCGCCAGCGCTACGGAGGCTGCGGGACGCGGATCCTCTTTTCGCTTTCCTCGGAGGAAAAGGGAGTCCTGTATACGGAAATGGTTTCGGAGTTTGGAAATGTCCTGAAAAAAAGTCTCCGGAAATCGGACATTCTTATGCAGTGGAAGAAGAACAAGTATCTGGTGGTCCTGCCGCTGCTGCAGGAGAGCGATATTCCGAAGATAATAGACAGGCTCAGGAACGCTTGGGAGAAGACAGGCTACCATGAAAGATCCGAGATCCGCCATGTCTCCTCCACCGTTATGTAATCAATGTCAGTAACTTAAGCAAAATTTACATACTGGCGGCGCTATGGTAAGCCATCTCCCAGACTCTGTGCGCGGGGGCCCCGCGATAATAAACGGCCACCCGGGAATACAACGGTCCCCCGTGCTCGGTCCGGGGCCTCTTACTCGCGCTCCGAGATAGGTTTTGGGCTTAAGTTACTGATCAGGTCCTCCCGGTCTTTGCGAAGGATCGCATACCATACTTCATCACAGATTCCCTGATTGTTTTTCCCTGCCGCGCGTAAAATGCCTTCTTTCTGCATCCCCGCCTTCTCCATCACACGTCCGGATTTCGGATTGTTCACATCATGACAGGCGGCGACACGGTTCAGTCCTGCAGCGTCGAACAGATAGGTGATGACTGCCGTTAAGGCCTCCGGCATAAGTCCTTTTCCCCACAGGGCTCTGCTCATGCAGTAGCCGATGTCAGCGGCATCTATGTTCTCGTTTAACCGGACCACGGAGATACTGCCGACCACCTGTTCTGTCTCCCTGTATTCTATAGCCCAGTTGAAGAACCCGCTATCCTCATAGGAATCCACCCATATTTTCAGCAGGTCTTTTGAAGCCTCGATGCTTTCATGCGGCGGCCAGGTCAGGAATCTTGTCACCTCGGGATCCGAGGCCCAGTTATGAAACATATCCTCTGCATCCTCTGTTTTGAATCTTCGCAGGATCAGCCTGTGCGTTTCTATTTTCTGTGTTCCGGTTTTATTCATCTTTTTACGTTCAGCCTGTGCTTATTCTATAAATCCGTTTTGCGTTATGGGTTATTATACGATATAGAGATCGGTTTTTACAAGAATACAGGTCATGACTATTCTTTCATAACGATTCTGTGATAGAATAATGAAAAGCCGGCGCTTTGAAAAAGGATTCCCATGGCAGACAGAATACAGGAGGAAGGCCGCAGAAGCGGGATCGGGGATCCAATACCAAGTGCGTATAAAACGGACTTAATTCGATCAGGCTGGATGGCCTTGGTTATGCCGTAGGACTTTTGTTTGCAGATTATTTTATGTTCCGCAGACTGAGTTACATCGATCCTGAGACGGGCTTCTATAATGAAAAATATCTTGCCGTAATGGAAAGAAAAGCGGCGAAGAAGATCATCGCAGAAAAATATATAGAGCTTGTCAGTGAGAACTGCGAAAAAGAGGGCATAGCAATAGAATCGTCTTATGAGATGACGCATCTCTGATGTCAGCTTAAAGCAGATTTACATTGCCTGAAGTCCGCGACAATCGGCGGTAAATAAGGCAGAAGCCATTTCAAGGACTGCGATTGAAACGGGATCAGGAATTTGGAGGAGGGCTGCTGATGAACTTTGAACAAAGAGAATGGGCGCGCACCCGGGATGAGCTGGTGAAAAGCATCATGGAGCTTGGCTTCCCGGAGGAGCTCGGCAGCGAGATCGCAAAGAACCTCGGCTCCCCCAAAGCCATGCAGCGGATGATGGGCTATCTCTACAATGTGAAGCCCCGCAGCGTGGAGCTGGTCGTGGACGAGATGCTGGCTATAAAGAGCGACATTGACCGTTGGAAAGAGAAGAAAGCCAGCGAGGAGGCCAATGCCAGATATAACGAGGTGTTGAATTATGGGCTGGGTGGATACGATGAGTGAGAAGAAGACCGGGAAGCAGCTTCCGGTTCCCGGAAAGATACGGGAGATCAAGCTGAAGGAAGATCCTAAACTGAAAAAGATCAAGGATTTACCGCCGGATGTTCTGGCCGGCGCGATCCGGGACTTGCTGAACCGGGACAAAAAATAAAACCGATAGGGCTGCTGTTCCCGGAACGTCCGGTATAACAGAGATATCAGGAAAGGAGGGGACAGTCATTTAAAGTAACATGAACAGGGAAAGATTACCTCGGCTTATTTCCTGTGGTCCGCGATGTGTGCTTTGATCGCATTAAAGGTCGTGTCGCTGATGTAATGTTCCACGCGGCAGGCATCCTCCGAAGCGGTTTTTTCGTCCACACCGATATCCATCAATACCTGTGTGAGCACCGTGTGGCGTTCATAGATGCGCTCCGCCAGGATCTCGCCGCCCTTTGTCAGCTTCAGACAGCCGTTTTCATCCTTTTTGATCAGCCCTTCTTCCTTCAGAAGACCTACGGCGCGGCTGACGGAAGGCTTGGAATATCCCATATATTCACCGACATCGATCGCCCGGACATGCGGCGATTTCTGCGACAGAACGTAGATTGTTTCCAGATACATTTCTCCGGATTCCTGTAATACCATAGAACAGAGTTTCCTTTCTGAAAAATGTTAGCAAAAGCATATCACAAGTAAAAAATCATTTCAATAAGAAAGAAAATCACCAAAAAAGGAATTTTTAAAAGTCCTTGACATGTTAGCGCAAGCTAATTATAATGAACGATGGTTAGGATTTGCTAACCACTTTTTCAGGCATGATAGTTAGTGCAAACTAATCGAGAAAAGAAGGAGGAAACCAATGATGCCCCTGATTTATGCGGAACCGGATCAACCTCAGACAATCAAGAAAATCGGCGGCAGCCAGGAGGTGAAGAAACACCTGAATGACTTGGGCTTCAATGTCGGCGGAGAAGTGAGCATCGTGAGCATGCTGGGTGAGAATCTGATCGTGAAGGTCAAGGAAAGCCGGGTGGCCGTGAGCGATGAGCTGGCGAGGAAGATCATGGTATAAAGATCCTTCGGCTGCGCCTCGGGATGACAGAGTTAAGAATTATGATTTTTAAGATAGGAGGAACCTGCAGTGAAAACATTAAGAGACGTAAAGATCGGAGAGACGGCGAAGGTCGTTAAGCTCCACGGAGAAGGCGCAGTAAAGCGCCGGATCATGGACATGGGGATCACAAGGAACACCGATGTCTATGTCCGAAAGGTAGCGCCGCTGGGCGATCCCGTTGAGGTGACTGTCCGGAATTACGAGCTTTCCCTTCGGAAAGCGGATGCGGAAATGATCGAAGTAGAGGAGGACTGAAAAAATGAGTGTTCGAATTGCTCTTGCGGGGAACCCGAACAGCGGAAAAACTACGCTGTTTAATGCTCTGACCGGATCCAACCAGTTCGTCGGGAACTGGCCGGGAGTAACGGTGGAGAAAAAAGAAGGAAAGCTGAAAAAGCATGATGATGTGGTGATCACCGACCTTCCCGGTATTTATTCTCTTTCTCCGTACACGCTGGAGGAAGTGGTGGCCAGGAATTACCTCATCAAGGAACGTCCGGATGCGATATTAAACATCATCGACGGAACGAACCTGGAACGGAATCTTTATCTGACCACACAGCTGACAGAGCTTGGAATCCCGGTGGTTGTGGCCGTCAACATGATGGATGTTGTGAAAAAGAACGGGGATGTGATCAAGACCGAGGAGCTTTCAAGACAGCTCGGCTGCAAGGTGGTGGTGCTGTCGGCTTTGAAGGGTGACGGCGTGATGGAAGCGGCAGAGGCCGCGATCGGGGCGGCAAAGAACGGAAAGACGGTTCCGCTTCACACCTTCTCCGGTCCGGTGGATCATGCCATCGCCCATATTGAGGAAGCGGTCTTACATGATATGCCTGAGGAACAGCAAAGGTGGTACGCCATCAAGATCTTCGAACGGGATGATAAGGTATTAGAGCAGATGAACATCCCGGCGGATGTGCAGGCACACATCGAAAAGGATATCCAGGCGGCTGAAAAGGAGCTGGATGACGATGCGGAGAGCATCATCACCAACGAGCGGTATATCTATATCGCTGAGGTGATCAAATCCTGCTACAAAAAGAAGAATCAGGGTGGTCTTTCTACATCAGACAAGATCGACAAGGTTGTGACCAATCGGTTCTTAGGGCTCCCGATCTTTGCGGGGATCATGTTCCTGGTCTACTGGATCGCCATGGTGGCTGTCGGTACACCTATGACGGATTTTGTGAATGACGGGCTGTTCGGCGACGGCTTCCATCTCTTCGGCAATGACGGCGGTTATGCGGAAGTGGCGGAAAGCTATGCGAAGGCTTCTGCCATCGTGGACGGCCATGATGCATATGTGGAAAAGAACGGTACAGAACCAACGAGTGAGTTCACCTATACCGTAGAAGATGAAGAAACGCTGGAAGTAACGGTAGAGACTGCGACAGTCGCGGATTACAAAGAAGCGGTTATTACACTGGAAACCATCGGAGATGAACCGGATCCGGCGGATTACGGAACCTGGGTTCCCAGTATCCCCGCTTTGGTGGAGCAGGGGCTTGATAATGTAAATGCGGCAGACTGGCTGAAGGGTCTGATTCTGGACGGCATCATTGCCGGTGTTGGCGCGGTTCTCGGCTTTGTGCCGCAGATGCTGGTGCTGTTCCTTCTTCTCGCTTTCCTGGAATCCTGCGGCTACATGGCAAGAATTGCTTTCGTTCTCGACCGGCTCTTCCGACGATTCGGGCTTTCCGGGAAATCCTTTATTCCCATGCTGGTCGGCGTGGGCTGCGGCGTGCCCGGTGTTATGGCGAGCCGTACCATCGAAAATGAACGCGACCGTCGGATGACGATCATGACCACTACCTTTATCCCCTGCGGCGCCAAGAGTCCCTTTCTAGCCATGATTGCCGGTGCGATCTTCGGCGGCTCGCCCTGGGTCGCTACCTCTGCTTACTTCATCGGTGTGGCTGCCATCGTGATCTCCGGCATCATGCTGAAAAAGACGAGGATGTTCGCCGGTGATCCCGCCCCCTTTGTTATGGAGCTTCCTGCTTACCACTGGCCGACGGTCGGTAATGTCCTCCGCTCCATGTGGGAGCGCGGCTGGTCCTTTATTAAGAAGGCCGGCACCGTCATCCTGCTTTCGACCATTGTGATCTGGTTCTTAAGCCGCTTCGGCTTTGCACCGGACGGATTCCGGATGCTGGCAGAGGAAGAACTGGGTCTGTCCATTCTGGCAAAAATCGGAAACGCCATCGCCTGGATCTTTGCACCGCTCGGCTGGGGCAACTGGCAGGCGGCTGTGGCCTCCATCACAGGCCTTGTGGCAAAGGAAAACATCGTCGGTACGATGGGAGTCCTTTACGGCGGCGGAGAACTGACAGTATGGCAGACGCTGGCACAGTCCTTCACCGGCATCACCGGCTTCTCCTTCCTGGTATTCAATCTCCTGTGCGCTCCGTGCTTCGCGGCGATCGGCGCTATCAAGCGGGAAATGAACAGTGCGAAATGGACCTGGTTTGCGATCCTTTACCAGTGCGGCTTTGCCTATGCGGTCGCCTTCATGATCACCCAGTTCGGCTGGCTCTTTACCGGAAATGCGAATGTAGTCGGATTGATCTTTGCTGTTGCTGTGCTGATCCTGATCATCTATATGCTGTTTTTCAAGAAGTATAAGGAGGCAAATAAGCTGACGGTATCGAGTGTACAGTAAAAGTAACCGGAAGAACCCGGAGGGTTCTGAACAGTTACCAGTAAAAGAGGAGATATTTATGACAGAGTGGTTGTCACAAAACCTCGGAACGATCCTGATCACGATCCTGCTGATCCTGATCGTGACCGGGATCGTTATCAAACTGATCCGGGATAAAAAGCAGGGGAAGTCTACATGCGGAGGAAACTGCGCACACTGTAATATGTGCGCAGGCTGCCATAAGCAGGAGAAAAGGGAATGTATGAAATAAAAAAGAGAAATCTTTCCGAGGATTATCTGGAAAGCATCCTGATCCTGCAGAAAAAGCAGGGATATGTGCGGTCCGTGGACGTTTCAAGGGAGCTCGGTGTTACAAAACCCAGTGTTTGCAATGCGATGAAAAGGCTGCGCGAGAAGAAGATGATTTATTTCGGAGACAAGGGATACATAATCTTTACGGATGCGGGAAAAGCGTTCGCGGAAAGAGTGTACAAAAGACACCGGTTACTGACAAAAGCACTTGTGGATATCGGGGTAAGCGAACAGACAGCCATGATGGATGCATGCAGGATCGAGCGCGTGATCAGTGATGAAACCTGCGACTGCCTTGTCAGATTCTGTAAAGGGAAAAAGACAGCTGAGCCGGTAAAAAAGAAAAAAACAAAACAGGAGGTCATCGCATGAAAGGAAAAAGGTTTTTGTGGTTTGCACTGGGGACACTGTTCGGACTTGAGGGGATCAAGATCCTGTCCTCGAAGGGCGCGAAAAAGGTATACGCCCACTGCACGGCAGGCGTACTCAGGGCAAAGGATTCCGTAGTGGATCAGGTATCAGTACTCGCGGAGAACTGCTCCGATATCTATGCCGAAGCAAAGGCGATCAATGAGGAGAGAGCCGCGAAGGAAGCGGAAAACGAGATTAAAGAAGACAAATGAACTTTACCATTAAGCATGAAATAAAATCGAGACTGCGGGTGCATCTTCCCATGAAGCGGCTGAGCTTCCGGGAGGCAGATATTCTGGAGTATTATCTTCTGAACTGTCCGGAGATCAGGGAGGCGCACGTATATGAACGAACGGCGGATGCGGTGATCGTCTTTACCTGCGGGAGAGAACGGGCAATCGCTCTGTTACTTGGTTTTTCCTTTGAAACAGCGGATGCTCCGGAAAGTGTATTGGAGAATTCCGGCCGGGAAGCGGCTGCCATGTACCGGGAGCGGATCATAACCACCGTGATCTGGCATTTTGCAAAAAAACTTCTGCTGCCGCGTCCGATCCGCCTCATCTGGGACGGAATAAAAGCGGTTGGCTTTATCTGGCGCGGCTTAAAGACATTGAAGTCCAGACGGCTGAAAGTGGAGCTCCTGGATGCGGCCGCCATCACCGCCGCCATGCTGACCGGGGATCATAAGACAGCCTCCAGCGTCATGTTCCTGCTGAAGATCGGCGATACCCTGGAGGAATGGACCCACAAGCGCTCAGTGGATGATCTGGCGAGACGGATGTCCCTGAACATTAAAAAAGTGTGGCTGGCCGGAGAGGAAGGAACTGTTCTGACCGATGCCGGCAGGATCGTCTGCGGCGACCTCGTGATCGTGCACATGGGGAACATGATCCCGTTCGATGGCGAGGTAACAGCTGGTGAAGCCATGGTGAACCAGGCCTCCATGACCGGAGAATCCGCGGCGGTACGGAAAGCCGAAGGTTCGGCAGTCTTTGCGGGCACCGTGGTGGAAGAGGGAGAGTTGACGATAAAGGTGACGCAGACCGGAGGTAGCGGACGGTTCGATAAGATCGTAAAAATGATCGAAGAATCGGAAAAACTGAAGTCCGGTCTGGAGAGCCGTGCCGAGAGACTGGCGGATCGTCTGGTGCCTTATACTTTGGCTGCCGCGGTTCTGACCGGGATCCTGAGCCGGAATATCACAAAGGCTGTGTCGGTACTGATGGTGGATTATTCCTGCGCCCTGAAAATGGCCATACCGCTCTCCGTTCTGTCGGCGATCCGGGAAGCGACGGAATACGGGATCACCGTAAAGGGCGGGAAATTTCTGGAAGCGGTGGCGGAAGCAGACACCATCGTGTTTGACAAAACGGGCACGCTGACAAAGGCCTGCCCTACGGTGAGGAAAGTGGTTTCCTTCTGCGAAGAATCGGAGGATGAGCTCCTCAGGCAGGCGGCCTGTCTGGAAGAGCATTTCCCGCACAGCGTGGCGCACGCCGTGGTGGATGCCGCAGAGGAAAAGGGACTTTTACATGACGAACTGCATACGAAAGCCGAATACATCGTGGCGCATGGGATCGCCACGCATATCAACGGAGAAAAGGCCGTGATCGGAAGCTGGCATTTTGTGTTTGAAGACGAGGGCGTTACGGTTCCTCCGGAAAAACAGGCGCAGTTTGATGCACTGCCCGATGAATACTCTCATCTGTATTTCGCAAAGGACGGCGTGCTCTCGGCAGTTCTTCTGATCGAAGACCCGATGCGTAACGAATCCGCGGAGGTTGTTAAGCAACTGAAGGAACAGGGTTTTGCTCATATCGTGATGATGACCGGTGACAGCGAACACACTGCCGCTGCCATTGCCCGTTCTGCAGGAATCGACGAGTACTATGCGGAGGTGCTTCCCGAAGATAAGGCTGGCTATATCGAAAGAGCAAAGGAAGAGGGACGCCGCGTCATCATGGTGGGAGACGGGATCAATGATTCTCCCGCGCTTTCCGCAGCGGACGCCGGGATCGCCATCAGCGAAGGGGCTGAGATTGCAAGGCAGATCGCGGACATCACCATCAGTTCAGAGGCTCTTCAGAGCATCGTGACCTTAAGGGAACTGAGTACGCTCCTGATGAAGCGGATCCGTTTCAATTACCGGACGATCGTGGGTTTCAACACGGCGTTGATCATTCTCGGTATTGCCGGGATCCTGCCGCCGGCCTCCTCGGCGATGCTGCACAACGGCTCCACGGTGGCGCTGGGCTTACGGAGTCTGACGAGGCTGCTGCCGGAGAAAGAGAGGGAATAAAGATGATCAAAACAACCATGAAAATCGACGGCATGATGTGCGGCATGTGCGAGGCGCATGTTCAAGATGCGATCCGAAAAGCGGTTCCGGCGGCGAAGAAGGTCAATGCCTCTAAGAGTAAAGGTGAGGCAAGCTTTCTGACGCCGGAAGCCGTAGACGAGGAAACGCTGATCCGGGCTATCGATGAGACGGGATACAGCTGCCTTTCTGTGGATTCTGCACCCTATGAAAAGAAGAGGTTATTCGGAAGATGATTTTTTTGCACAGAGGTTAGCAAATGCTAATCAAAGGAACGGGAGGAGAGGAAATGCCTGATCGAATGATCGCGCAGCACTGTTCCCCGACCCTGGCGGGACTGAAGACAGCAAATCTGTTTTCCATCCGCGGTCGGACAAAAAAGGAACTCTGCGCGGAACTCAGGGAACTGAACCGCAGACTGACGAAGAAAGGTGTAAGAGCGATCCCCGTGCGCTGTAATCCGGAGCTTTCGCTGGTTTATGTATACCGCCCGAAAGCGCTGGAGAGAGATCTGTCAAAGCATGAGGCAAAGCGGATCCTTTGTGAGAAGGGCTACCGCATCGGTACCGCGAATAATTGCATCATTCAGCTGATCAGGAGGTTGAAGGAATCAAAGGAGTTTCCCCACGAGATCGGATTGTTTCTCGGTTATCCGCCGGAGGACGTCCGGGGATTCATGGAAAAGGAAACCTGCACCGAAAACTGCAGAGGCTGCTGGAAGGTCTACGGGAACTGCGAGCAGGCCAAAAAGACCTTCGCGAAATATGAGCATTGCACGAAGGTGTACTGCCGGGAGATCGAAAAAGGCAGATCTTTGGAAAAACTTACCGTGGCAGAGGGGGGACATTAAGTTGGGAAAGACAGAAAAATATGACCACATGAAACTGATCCGGGAATATGCGGGAGGTCATAAAAACCTGATCACGCTGGGACGATGCCTTGCTGCGGTGAGCGCTGTTTTGACGCTGATCCCGTTTTATGAGCTCTGGAAGATCATAAGGACAGCGGTAAACGGCGAGGATCCCGGGAAGATCAGTGTATATGCCTGGATTGCTGTCGCATTGATCGTCGGCGCGCTTCTGGTTTATATCGCGGCATTGTTCTGCACGCACATCGCTGCCTTCCGGGTACAGGCCAATATGCGCAGTTCCCTGATGCGGCGTATCATCACCCTGCCGCTCGGGGTTTTCGATGAGGACGGGACCGGAAAGATCCGTCGTATCGTCAATGATTCCACAGCGGCTACGGAGACCTATATTGCACATTCCCTGGCAGATAAAACGGTTGCCCTTGTGACGCCCATTGGGCTTCTTGTTCTGGTGTTTGCCTTTAACTGGAAGATCGGATTGATCACAATGATCCCTGCGGTGATCGGGTTTTTATGCATGATGTCCATGATGGGAAAGGGCATGCAGGAAAAAATGAAGCAGTATCAGGATGCTCTTGAGACCATGAGCAGCGAAGCTACGGAGTATGTGAGAGGGGTCCCGGTGGTAAAAACCTTCGGGCAGACAGTGCATTCCTTTAAACGCTTTAAGGCCTGTATCGACGGCTATGGAAAGTGGACCACTGACTACACACTGAAGCTCCGGTTTCCCATGATGGGATTTATGACCTGCATCAACGCCATCTTTGCATTCATTGTGCTGGCGGCGTTTGTATTTACGAAAAACGGTACGTCAAGTGCAGATATCCTTAACATCATGTACTACATTATCGTGACGCCGCTTGTTACCGTGGCGTTGACCAAGATCGCCTATTCCGGCGAGGCCGAGATGAATCTAATCGATGCCTTGAAGCGTGTGGATCAGATCATGGAAATTGAGCCGTTGAAGGAGCAGAATACCGGGAAGAAACCTGCGGATCATGGCATCGAGCTGAAGAATGTCTCCTATCGCTATCAGGGAGCGGCCCGCGATGCGGTAAGTAATGTTTCCCTGTCTATCAAAGCAGGGGAGCATGTGGCTCTCGTGGGTCCCTCGGGTTCCGGAAAAACCACGCTTGCTGAGCTACTGGTGCGGTTATTTGATGTGACAGAGGGAGAGATCCTGATCGGCGGGGTCAACGTGAAGGAGCTGCCTTCCGGAGACCTGATGGAGCTGGTTTCCTTTGTTTTCCAGGACAGCAGGCTGATCAAAAAATCCATTCTGGAAAATGTCCGGATGGCAAAGCCGGAGGCATCGGAAGAGGAAGTCCTTTCGGCACTTGAAAAAGCCCAGTGTATGGATATTATTGAAAAGCTTCCGAATGGGATCCATACGGTGATCGGAGAAAAAGGAACCTATCTTTCCGGCGGAGAACAGCAGAGGATTACCATTGCAAGAGCGGTCTTAAAGGATGCGCCGATCCTGATCATGGACGAGGCCACGGCCTTTGCGGATCCGGATAACGAGACGAAGGTGCAGGCGGCTTTTGAGGAACTGTCGAAGAACAAAACCCTGATCATGATCGCTCACAGACTCAGCACGGTGGTGAACGCTGACCGGATCTTTGTAATGGAAGACGGGAAGTGTACCGAATTCGGAAGTCATAATGAACTGATGGATCAAAATGGTCTGTATAAACGGATGTTTGAGGAATACACAAGATCCATTGAATGGAAGGTGGGTGCGTGACCATGAGAGAAAAATTACAGCATAAATACGCTCTTTCCAGACAGGGCGCATCTGACATGATAAAAGCCTGCATCTGTGTTACGATCACAAACATCGCTCTTATGATGCCGGCAGGGATCCTTTATATGCTGATCAAGGATCTCCTGGACAATACGCTTACGAAGGAGCGGATCCCGTTTTATGTGATAAGCTCCATAGCGGTTCTTCTGCTGATCGCACTGACCAATTTCATCCAGTATAACGCCACCTTTCTTACGACCTACCGGGAAAGCGGGGTGCGGAGAACAACGATCGCAGAGAAGCTGAGGAAGCTGCCGCTTTCCTATTTCGGGAAAAAGAACATCGCAGATCTGACGACGAACATCATGGGAGACTGCGCCATGATCGAAACGGCTTCCAGCCACTGGATCCCGGAACTGATCGGGGCTTTGACTTCGGTTACTCTCGTTGGGATCAGCCTGTTCTTTTTCTTTGACTGGCGCATGGTTCTCGCAAGCTTCTGGGTGATCCCGGTGGCCTTTCTGATCGTGGTCACCTGCTCCGGGGCTGAGAAGAGAGCAGTAAGAAAGAATCAGGCCGTGAAGCTGGCCATGTCCGACGGGATCCAGGAGTGTCTGGAATCCATCCGGGATCTTCGCGCCAATAACGCTCAGGATCGGTACATGGAGGAACTGGACGGTAAGATCAAAAAGGTGGAAAAGTTTGCTTTTTTCACCGAGCTTAAAATGGCAATCTATGTGAACTCTGCCGCCATCATCTTAAAACTTGGCATCGGTACAACGGCGGTGGTGGGCGGTATCCTTTTCGCGAACGGGGAGATCGATCTCCTTACCTTCTTCATGTTCCTGATGCTGGTATCGAGGCTCTATGATCCGATGGAGATCACCCTGCAGAACTTTGCCGCCATCATTGCTACCGGGATCCAATGCGAGCGGCTGGATGAAGTATTATCACACAAGATCCAGACCGGATCGGAGGAACTGAAAAACAAAGGGTATGATATTGAATTTGACCATGTGGGTTTTC
Source organism: Lachnospiraceae bacterium (assembly GCA_017450105.1). GTDB lineage: Bacteria > Bacillota > Clostridia > Lachnospirales > Lachnospiraceae > RUG12461. Next base: position 74,288 of record JAFSXC010000006.1, read on the forward strand.
AGTATGCGGATGATACGGAGGTGCTGAAGGATGTGAGCTTCACGGCAAAGCAGGGAGAGGTGACGGCGCTGATCGGGCCCTCCGGCGGCGGAAAGACCACGATTTCGAGACTCGCCGCCAGGTTCTGGGATATCAACAACGGCCGTATTACTCTCGGCGGGGAAGATATTTCAAAGATTGATCCGGAGACCCTGCTGACCAATTATTCCATCGTGTTCCAGGAGGTGACACTTTTCAATAATTCCGTCATGGAGAATATCCGTATCGGAAAGAAAGGCGCCACGGACGAAGAAGTGATGGAAGCCGCGCGGCTCGCGAACTGCGATGAATTTGTAAACCTTCTTCCGGAAGGATACGACACGAATATCGGCGAAAACGGAAGCGAGCTTTCCGGCGGCGAACGCCAGAGGATCTCTATTGCGAGAGCCTTCCTTAAGGACGCCCCCGTGATCCTTCTGGATGAAGCAACGGCTTCTCTGGATGCGGAAAACGAGACGGCGATCCAGCAGGCCTTATCCAGGCTGATCAAAGACAAGACCGTGCTCATCATCGCCCACCGCATGCGTACCATCGCCAATGCGGATTATATCGTGGTCTTGAAGGACGGCGTGGTGGCGGAACAGGGAACGCCTGACTTCCTGTCCGGCTATGACAGCATTTACAGTCGCATGACAAAACAGCAGCAGATCTCACAGAGCTGGAGAATGTGAAAAAAGCATCGGCAATTGACGGAAGCGAAGAAAAAACTTGAAATCTCTTCGCTCATGCGGAAATATGTTGTTAGGGTCAACTAACCCAAAACGCTTATATAGGAGCGTTTGTATTTTACCATTAGGTTAGCATACACTAACTATCAAACATGATCATGGGAGTAAATTAAAAATATGGAGGAGAAAAGATGGGACTGTTTCAGAAATTTGTAAGCCAGACAAGAAAGCCGGAAGGTTTTCTCGGAAAGATGATGGTGAACGGGATGAATGGAGGGCATGCGAAAATGGCCGACTGGGGGCTTTCGCATCTTACGAGGATAGTCCCGGAGGAGATCGCTGAGCTCGGCTGCGGGGGCGGCAGGAATGCCGGCGAACTGCTGAATAAATATCCGCTTGCAAATGTGACTGCTGTTGACTATTCTCCGGTGTCTGTGAAGAAGGCAACGGAGTATAACAGGGATAAGATAGAAAGCGGTAGATGCGTGGTACGTCAGGGTGATGTATCTGCGCTGGATCTGCCGGATGAAAGCTTTGACCTGGCGACTGCGTTTGAAACGATCTATTTCTGGCCGGGACTGGAGAAATGCTTTGCTGAGGTTGCGAGAATCCTGAAGCCGGGCGGGGTGTTCATGATCGTAAATGAATCGGACGGCAGAGATGAAACCAGCCTTAAATACGAAAAGATCATTGAAGGCATGAAATGCCATACAGCGGAGGAGATCGAGTCGGCTCTCTGGAGAGCCGGGTTTTCAAAGACAAGCTCGGATCATCATAAGGCAAAACCATGGATAACGGTGCTGGGAAGGAAATGGAAAACGGAGGAGGAACAATGGGCAGGCTTATGAAGGAATACGGATTCTTTGATCTGGTTCCTGCAATGTGCCATCTGGATTACACGATGAGCGAACTTGGCGGAGTTTCAGACTTTGTCAGGGAATACACTCTTGCAAGCGGTGGGCCGTATTGCGATTGTGGATATAAAAAGAAATAATACAACGGATAATCTATTTGGAGTGAAGAATGGAATGAAGATTCTTGTATACGGAGCGGGAGTGCTGGGCGGCAATCTGGCGAGCAGTCTGTATTGCCAGGGAAAGAATGTAACACTGCTTGCCCGGGGAAAATGGTATGAGGAGATCAAAAGGAACGGTCTGAACATCCATCATTATTTCGGAAAGAATACGAATACGAGGATTCCTGTGATCGAGGAGCTGAAGCAGGAAGACCGGTATTCGGTTATCTTCGTTGTGGTCAGATATACGCAGATCGACAGCATACTTCCTGTTATTAAAGAAAACTGCTCGAAAACGGTTGTTTTTGTTGGGAATAATCTCCGAACGGAAGAAATATCGAAGAAGCTGTCGGATAAAAATCTGCTGTTTGCCTTTGCTTCATCCGCCGGGCACAGAGAAGAGGATCATATCCGGTCGGTCACGCTGAACAGGATCACGGTCGGAAACAGCAAGGGGAGGCCATCCGGCGAACGTTTTATCCGGAAGGTGTTCAAAGGAACAAAGTTTAAGGTAATCTATGAGCCAAACATGACGGATTGGCTGCTGTGTCATGCCGCTTCCGTTTTGCCCATTGCTTTTGCCTGTTATTATACGGACGGGAATCTTCGGAAGATAAAGAAGGATAAGGAATACCTTGGGAGAGTGATGGACGCGACCATTGCAGCCTATGCGGTTCTGGAGAATAACGGCCATAAGATTCTCCCGAAATCCGATCAGGAATACCGGGATCCGAAATTCAAAAAGAAATATCTGCCGTTTTACCGGTTCATCTGTTCTACCAAAGTCGGAAAACTCTGCACTTCTGATCATGCGATGAACGCAACGGATGAAATGAGCGGCATGAACAGGGACTTCAAGGAGTATCTGAGGCAATATGGCGATGTGCCGAAAGCCTGGACTGATCTTGAACAAGACACCAACGGGTATTTGGAATCTGAACCGTTCCTTTGATATATGGCTGACAGATAAGGTTTTCAGGAAAGTCGGGAACAGTGGCATGTGCGATTATTGTGTTTTTGGATGTAACAATCCGATTGCGAAGGAATATGAGATTGTAACAGATGAGAGAGGATTCCTTGTGAGCAGGAAAAAGAATAACGAGAGATGAATATGATACAGCTCAAAATGAAGATACTGGTATGTGCCGGACAGGAGTGCGACGGCGCTACATGATATCATGTCAGAGAAATGATACGGGGATATGCATATCTTTGCGGAAAAGCTGAAAGCGGAGGGATATGAAGAAGTAACGCTTATTCCTACGGACAACGGGAAATTCATGTCGAAGGCGGAAAGCCTGTGGATGGGATTATCAGGATCCATGATCCTGACCGGAAGGAAATAATCGAACGTTAGACAGGAGGAGATGTTATGCAGGCAGAGAATAGTGAGCTTAAGAAGAAAACGATCAAGACCATGAAGAGAAAAAAGGCGTTCAAAAATGAGATCGTCACAAGGCTGTCCCAGCCGGAATTTGAAATGATATGGCGGGATGCACATAAACGGTTGTATCGGATGTATGCTGATCATCAGGATCTGTCTAAAGGCGTAGCCATGCATACGGATGGATTCATCTTTCCGGCGGCAGCTATCTATCTCGCGATGAAGAAAGTTGATCCGGAAATGGCATATGCTGTCATGAAGAAGGTTATGGCGGAGAAATCAACGAAAACAGGACAGAAAATCGCGAAATGGTGCAGAATGCCGGGTTTCAGGAAGTTTTTTCTGGGTATGTGGGTCAGCTTAAGTCATAAATTGTTCGGAGAAGCTTCAGGCTTTAAGAATGTATTCTATCCCAAAGAGGAAGGGTGTTTTCGTATGGATATCATACAATGCCCATATAACAAATATCTGACGGAGCAGGGATGCCCTGAACTGAATATCCTGTTTTGCGAGAATGATGTTCATGCATACGGTAATCTTCCGGGTCTAAAGTTCAGCAGAACAAAGACGATTGGAGCAGGGGATGAACTGTGTGATTTCAAAATGGAGCTTGTGAAATAAGAAAAATTGCAGATCGGAGTATTGGCTGCAGATTGGAGTGGCGAAAGGCTTCTTTTTGCTTTATACTCTGCCTGGCAGTTAGCAATCGCTTACTACAATATCGAAAGAGAGGAGAATTGTTATGAACAACGACAAAGCAAGAGAAAATCTTGTCAGCGGAAGCATCGTAAAAACGATGTTATCCCTCAGTATCCCGGCGATCATCGGCATATTTGTGTATCTGGAGAAATGAGGATAACAATGCGGGAAGCCTGGACCATAACAGAGAACGAGGAAGTTCACATTGATTTGGAAAATCTGATATGATATAATACTATAGCTTGTCATATTTTTGTGCTTTTGCCGTATTATAGTAGACAATTCCGCTTTCTTAGAAAGAATGTAGGGAGTATGAACTGATGAGCAGCAAAATCGCCGGTTTCTGCATGAGGAAACCCGGAGGGGTCTTAAAACAGGCGGCCTGATTACGGCAGGAGTACTGATTCAAATAGGAGAGTGTCAGAAAAATGGATATTCAATATCTGCTTTGGCTGCAGGATTTTCGAAATAGTATTAACGATGCACTGACCCCGTTCATGGAATTCGTTTCCATGTTCGCGGTGGATTACCTGATCCTGTTCGCGGTCTTCTATTATTGGAACCGCGATAAAAAAGGAGGACTTTATACTCTGACAGCGTATTATTTCTGTATGCTGATCACACCCCTGATCAAGCTTACAGCCTGTATATACCGGCCCTGGATCCGCGACCCCAGGATCCTTCCTGCCGGGGATGCGATAAAAACGGCAACCGGTTATTCCTTCCCCAGCGGACATACAACGACGGCGACGCCTCTGGCGGGAGGAATGGCGGTCAATGCCTGGAAGGGGAAGCACACCCGCTGGATCTCCGTTCTTTTTGTGGGATTTTTCCTTCTGACGATGTTTTCCAGAAATTATCTCGGTGTGCATACGCCCCAGGATGTTCTTACAGGCTGTCTGATCTCTGTTTTGAGTCTGTTCCTTACGGCAAAGCTGTTTCAGTATCTGGATGCGCATCCGGAGAAGGAGAACATATTTTTATTGGCCGGCCTCATCATCTGCATTGTCGGACTGGTATACATTTCCCTTAAGAGCTATCCCATGGATTACGACGCGGAGGGGAATATTCTGGTGGATCCGCAGAAGATGATGAACGATGGGTTCGGGGATATCGGAAAGCTTTTGGGTTTCGTTATCGCCCGGTTTGTGGAGAAGACATGGATCAAGTTCAAAGCCTTCAGAAACGGGGCGGCAGGGATCATTATCTGTCTGGCCGCGCTGGTTCCGATGGTACTTATGAAAGACTATTTCCGGCCGGTACTGACAAATGCCTTCGGATCCCACTGGGGAAAGCTGATCTTCTCCGTGATCTACGTGTTTTACTATATCGCATTCATTCCGCTTATCCTGAAGCAGCTGCAGAAGCTGTTTGACAGGAAACGCGGGGAGGTGAAAAAATAAACCATATCTCATTATTATCTGAGTTCCTGACTGATTTTTACTCTGAAACAAACCCTTCCGGGAACTGGGAATTAATGACAAAACTGTAGCCACATCAAAAATGCAATCGAGAGAACAGGGCAGTAATGAATCTTATCGGTCATCTTTTCCCGATCATAAGCTCTTTTTCGGCTTTCTCCAGCCAATCCGGCAGATCCGGGATTTCAGGGAGCGGATCACTTTCTTCATACACATAGAGATATTCTGATCCGTCTGCCTCATCCTGGGTTCTTACTTCATTGATCTTAGTGACCCCGCCTTCCTGATCCGAATCGTTTGTGTTCTGATCCAGGATCGAATCACTCATCAGGTTGAAGGTGCATAGTCCTTCAGATACCATACGTACCCATACGGTAACAATTCGACCCGGTCCAGCTTCGCCTTCTTTGAAGAGAATGCATCCTTGAAGACCTCTTCCTCCCCTGTGTAGATCAGCTGGGGAAGATGGCTGAAATTGAAGAATGCCACCAGCTTTTCGTTCTGGTAGAAGCGCCCGATTCCGAGCACATGATCGTTTCCCGTCGGGATGATCCAGGTATCCGCGCCGGAATCAAATACGCGGTGCTCCTGCCGGAGCTTAAGAAACCTCTGGATCCCCTTATAGATCTTCCCGGGACGGGTCTTCGCCTTATTTCGATTCGCGGCTTCCTTCCACGGGAATTTCCCGCGGTGGAGATACCGGCTGTCATCCCATTTCAACGGATCCTCATGATAGCTGTAGTCATTGAGCATCCCGACCTCATCCCCGCTGTAAAGAACGGGGATCCCGGACAGGGTCAGCAGGAAGGAATGAAGCATGATATCCAGCTCGATACCGCGGATCAGCTTTTCCTCATCCTTTTCATATTCCGCCGCTTCGATCCCGCAGAGAGACGCAGTCGTGCCGCAGAGCCTTGCATCACCGAGCCTCGGGTCATCATTGTAAAGCTCGCCCCTCGCGTCGCTCCCCCAGTAATTGCCGGTGAGATAA
>JAFSXC010000045.1 GCA_017450105.1 Lachnospiraceae bacterium
CCGCGCGGGAACGTCTCTTGTCGCCCTTTCTCTGCGGTCCGTCCAGAGTCATCTGTTCGCCGGTGTAAGCGTGGATCGTGCACATGATACCGGTCTTAATGGGCTTGCAGTCATTTAATGCCTTTGCCATCGGGGCCAGGCAGTTGGTGGTGCAGGATGCTGCGGAGATAATCTTGTCATCCTTGGTCAGGCTCTGATGGTTCACGTTATATACGATGGTAGGCAGGTCATTGCCGGCCGGAGCGGAGATGATTACGTGCTTCGCGCCCGCGTCGATATGTGCCTGTGCTTTGTCCTTGCTGGTATAGAAGCCGGTGCACTCCAGAACCACGTCCACTCCGAGCTGTCCCCAGGGAAGGTTCTTCGCATCCGCTTCCTTGTAGATCGTGATCTTCTTGCCGTCTACCGAAATAGAATCCTCGCCGAAGCTTACCTTATCGCAAAGCTCATATCTTCCCTGCGTGGAGTCATACTTCAGAAGATGTGCCAGCATCTCCGGAGATGTAAGGTCATTGATCGCTACGATCTCAAACCCTTCCGCGTTGAACATCTGACGGAAAGCCAGACGACCGATACGACCGAAACCATTGATTGCAACTTTTACTGCCATTTCCAATCCTCCTAATGATTTTTGTAGTTTTCATACCTATTGCATAATACAAAATTTTTTGGGATAATTCAAGAGGCAAGGGGCTTTTTTTGAAAGGAGAACCATGACCAACCTCTGGGACACCCACATGCACACATCCTTCTCCGGAGACAGTAAAACGCCTCCCGAGGAGCAGCTTCGATCAGCCATCGAAAAGGGCCTGACCGGCGTCTGTATTACAGACCACATGGATCTCGACTTCCCGCCGGTTCCGGAGAACCCGGAGCTGACAGGGGATTTCTTTTTGTTTGACCCAAAGAAATATTTTCCCGCGATCCGCGCCCTGGCTGAAAAATACAGGGACCGACTGACAGTTCTGACCGGCATCGAGCTCGGGCTTCAGACGCAGGCCGCGGAGAAAAACCGGGCGGTGATCGCGGAAGGCGGCTATGATTTCGTCATCGGCTCCATCCATGTCGTAGACGGCTGCGACCCCTATTACGCCTCGTGGTGGGAGCGTTTCCCCGATGCGAAGCAGGCGGTCCGCCATTATTTCGAAGTGACGCTGGAAAACATCCGCGATTTCCCCGCATTTGATGCCCTCGGCCACCTGGACTACGTTGTCCGTTACGCGAAGGACCCGCTCTACCGCTATCGCTGGGAGGATTTTGAAGACGTTCTCGAAGCGATCCTTTCTCTTCTGATTAAGAAGGGGATCGCGCTGGAGCTGAACACCGGCGCCTTCCGCGCCGGCCTGCACCACCCGAATCCCGACGAGGGAATCCTAAAGCTCTACCGCTCCCTCGGCGGAGAGCTTGTAACGATCGGCGCGGATGCCCATAATCCGCTTCATGTGGGTCTGGCCTTTGACCGTGTTCCCGGGATCTTAAGGGAATGCGGCTTCACACACTACGCCGTCTATAAAAAAAGGAAGCCGGAATTTCTCCCGCTTCCCTGATCATACTCCCGAAACGCATTTACGCCGGAGGCCTTACGATCGTCCCGCCTCCGGCCACCAGATCTCCTTCGTACAGCACCAGAGCCTGTCCGGGCGCAGCGGCGCGGACCGGTTCCTCAAAGGTACATTTCAGGAATCCTTCTTGGACCATCTCGGTATGCGTTTTCTGCAGCCCGTGGCCGTAGCGCACTCTGGCGAGAAACGTTCCCCCGTCCAGGCTTTCCCTTCCCATAAAGCAAAGCTCCTTCGCATAAACAACGCGCGAAAACACCTCCGCTTCCTCTCCGACAACCACCTCATCCGTTTCCGGCCGAAGCTCGGACACAAAGACCGGACGGCCGAGAGACAGGCCCAGGCCTTTGCGCTGGCCGATGGTATAGTGGTGGATTCCCGCATGTTTTCCCACTACTCTTCCGTCCTTCGTGACGAAGTTTCCCTCCTGCGGAAGCCGGTCCTTATAATTTCTTTCCAGAAACCCGGCGTAATCGTTGTCCGGTACAAAGCAGATCTCCTGGCTGTCGGGCTTTTGGTGTACCGGAAGTCCCGCCTTTTCGGCGATCTCCCGGATCTCCTCCTTCTCATACCCCTCCAGCGGAAACAGCGTCCGGGACAGCTCCTCCTGGGTCAGGGCATAGAGCATATAGGTCTGGTCCTTTTCCTCGGACCGCGGCCGGCATATGCTCCATCGTCCGTTTGGGAGCTTACGGACCCCGGCATAATGGCCCGTTGCCACGAACTCCGCCTTCAGCTCGTCCGCCTTTTCCAGCAGCGCCCTCCATTTCACGGCCGGGTTACAGAGCGCACAGGGATTCGGCGTTTTGCCGCTCAGATAATCCCGGGCGAAGCGGCTGATCACGCTTTCCGAAAACAGCTCCTCATAGCCCGCCTCAAAGAAGGGGATCTTCAGCAGCGCGGCCACCGCCTCCGCGTCGCGCACGGCTTCCTTCCCGCAGCAGATCTTCGGCCGCTCCGGAATATACTCCTCGCTCTCCCTCGTCAAACGAAGGGTTACCCCATAAACGTCATAACCCTGCTCTTTCAGGAGCAGGGCACATACGGAAGAATCCACGCCGCCGCTTAAGCCAACGACGGCCTTCTTCTTTTCACTCATAAAATTCATTCCTTATTCGATCAGACTCTGGAAAGATACTCTCCGGTTCTGGTATCGATCTTGATCACATCATCCTGGTCCACGAACAGCGGCACATTCACCGTTGCCCCGGTCTCCACCGTCGCGGGCTTGGTCGCGCCCTGAGCCGTATCGCCCTTAAAGCCGGGTTCGGTTTCCGTAATCTTAAGCTCTACGAACAGCGGGGGCTCCACGGCGAACACGTTTCCGTTGTAGGAGCAGACCTTCACCATTTCGTTTTCCTTCACATACTTCAGAGCATCGCCGATGGTCTCCTTATCCAGAGCAACCTGGTCATAGCTCTCTACGTCCATGAAGTTGTAGAGACCGCTGTCTTCATATAAATACTGCATATCCTTCCGGTCGATCCGGGCCGTCGGACATTTTTCCGTAGGACGGAAGGTCTTTTCCACGACACCGCCGTTAATGATGTTTTTCAGCTTTGTACGGACAAACGCCGCGCCCTTTCCGGGCTTTACATGCTGAAATTCAATAATCTGGTAGACATTTCCTTCATATTCTATGGTAATGCCGTTTCTGAAATCACCTGCTGATATCATATCTCATCCTCCTTAATTCTATAGCGGCAAACGCCTTGAAAGCCATACTCCAATTTATTCTATATGATTCGCGCCCGTATTTCAAGCATTATCTCTCGCCTGTCTTTTTTCTATATCCATAATGCAGGCCACGCGCTCTGCGTGGCGGCCGCCCTCGAACTCGGCCGTCAGGTAGGCCTTCACAATCTCCTTCGCCATCTCCGTCCCGACGATCCTCGCTCCGAAGGCGATAATGTTCGCGTCGTTATGCTGTTTTACAAGCCGCGCCGTCACAGGCTCCGAGCAAACCGCCGCCCGGATCCCGTGGACCTTATTCGCCGCCAGGGAGATTCCGACGCCCGTCCCGCAGATCAGGATCCCGCAGTCACACTCTCCCGCAGCGACCGCCACGGCCACTTTTTCGCCATACTCGGCATAATTTGCCTTTGCCCCTTCATCAACTCCAAAATTAATAACCTCGTGTCCCATCGATTCTACGAACGCTGAGATCTCCTTCTTCAATTCGATGGCTGTGTGGTCATTTCCGATTCCGATCTTCATGATTTCCTTCCTCCTTTTGATTTATATAGCATAAGCACACCGCCGGCCCTCTGCCGGACAGAGTTTTCGTCAGCTACGCTCCCCGCTCATCACATGTCTGGCCTCCGGCTCTCCCTTTATCTTACGGCCCAGCCGGAAGGCACCCACGATAAAAAACTCCAGCATCCGTTTCAAAACGATCTGGATCTCCTCCTTCGGATGGATCTTTCCCACCAGGATCGTATGGAGCCCGGCGCGGTTTGCCCCCCAGACATCCGTAAAAATCTGGTCTCCGACAAAAATTGAATCTTTATTATCGGTTCCCATGATTTCCATGGCTTTAACATATCCGGTCTTTTTCGGTTTTCCTGCCTTGTAAAGGTACTGCGCCTCTGTTTTTTCTGCAAAGGGCTTTACACGGGCCTCTCCGTTGTTGGATAAGAGTACGGTTTTTAAACCCAGGGCATGCAGCCGTTCAAAAAGCGCTACCGCGCGGTCATCCGCCGGAGCGCCATGCGGCACCAGGGTATTATCGATATCAAAGATAACTCCGCGGATCCCCTCCCGATACAGGGCTTCAAAATCGATCCGGTAGGTGGAGTCTATTCGTTCATTGGGAAAAAGATTGCAGCTCATAAGAAAAAGTATACCAGAAAGAAGGCATAAAAAAAAGACCGCCTAAGAAATCTTAAACGATCCTTTTTTCTTAAACATTGAAGTTTTCGCCGCTGATCACCGCCAGAGACGGGTCGTAGGTCGAAAGACTCTTTGCAAAGAACTGGTACTGCTGCAGGACCCGGTCCTCCTTCATCTCGGAGAGGGCCTGTGTCAGCGCCTCCGGCCTTTTATGCTCGTAGATCACACCGGATTCCGGTTCGGCCGCTTTTTTTGCCGCCTGGTCTTCGTTGTTCGCATTCTGAGCACTCAGCTCGGGCCGGTAACTATTCTCTATTCTGTTTTCATAGAAGCCGGTATAGGGCCTGATTCCTGAAATGTTCATGTCTCACTCCTCTGATCAATATATTCGGCAGACACCGTTTATTTTTTGGTGCCATAAAGAATATCGGACTCTCTCAGAGAAACTTAATACTTTCGTTACAATTTTTTTGATTATTTGTCCAAAATCTTCTTCAGCTCGTCCATGAAGGTGTTCACATCCTTGAATTCCCGGTATACCGAGGCGAACCGCACATAGGCCACCTCGTCCAGGTCCTTCAGCTTATCCATGACGATCTCTCCGATCTGGGCGCTGGGAATCTCCTTTTCCTCGCGGCTGAAGATCTCGGATTCGGCATCATCGATCATCTCATTGATTTGATTGATGGACACCGGTCTTTTATGGCAGGCCCCCAGAACACCGGTTTCGATCTTCCCGCGGTCATACTGCTCGCGGCTCTGATCCTTCTTGATCACGATCAGGGGAATGGTTTCGACTTTTTCATAGGTAGTAAAGCGTTTCCCGCACTCATCACAAAGTCTCCGCCTCCGGATCGAGGTATTGTCATCCGCCGGCCTGGAGTCGATGACCCGGGTATCTTCACTGTTGCAGAAAGGGCATTTCATAAAAAATCCTCCGTAGGGTAAAAGTACCGTACAGAGGATATTATATGTGTTTTTAATTAAATGTCAACTAAAATACTGCCTTTTTTTGTTACATTTTACCATTCAAGCTGCTGTTCACACTTCAATGTCAGTAGCTTAAGCCCAAAACCTTCCTCATAACGCGAAGTCGGAAGCCTTTTGATTCACTCCGAAAACAGTCGGGTCGAAAACGATTCGATCGAAAACGGCAGCAAGCATCCGGCGGAAGGCGCCTTGTGCGTAAGATAAATGCAGTTTAAACATTAAATCGAAACAGAATTATATCTCCATCCTGCACAACATAGTCCTTTCCTTCCAATCGGAGCAGGCCCTTCTCCTTCGCCGCCGCAGGCGTCCCACAGGCCAGAAGGTCCGCATAGGACAGAACCTCCGCACGGATAAAGCCGCGTTCAAAGTCCGTATGTATCTTTCCGGCCGCCTGCGGCGCCCGGGTCCCCGCCTTGATCGTCCAGGCCCTGGTCTCATCCTCTCCGGTGGTAAGGAAGCTGATCAGGCCGAGAAGGGAATAGCTGGCTTTGATCAGCTTATCCAGCCCGGATTCCTCGAGACCCAGCTCCTCCAGGTATTCCTTCCTCTCTTCCTCGGAGAGCTCCGCGATCTCCTCTTCGATCCTTGCGCATAAGGTAAAGACCTCGCTCCCTTCCTTTTTGGCATAGTCCCGAAGGGCCCGTACCATATCATTTTCCGAAGCCGCGTCCTCTTCCGCCACATTCGCCGCATAGATCGTAGGCTTCGCCGTCAGAAGCTGGTAGCCGGCCAGCCAGAGCGCTTCCTCCTCGTCCTCGGGCTCAGGGAAGGTCTTTGCCAGCTTCCCCTCCTCCAGATGGCTTTTCAGCTTTTCCAGGAGAGCCGCTTCCTTTCCGGCCGTCTTGTCCATCTTGGCGGCCCGGCCAACCTTGGCGATCCGCCGCTCCAGAACCTCCAGATCCGCAAAGATCAGCTCCAGATTAATGGTTTCCACATCGCGCAGAGGATCAATGCTGCCGTCCACGTGTACGATGTTCTCATCCTCAAAGCATCTCACGACATGCACCACCGCGTCCACCTCGCGGATATTTCCGAGGAACTGATTTCCAAGACCCTCGCCCTTGCTGGCCCCCTTAACGAGGCCTGCGATATCCACAAATTCGATCGTTGCCGGCGTCGTTTTCTTTGAATGATGCATCTCGCTTAAGAAACTCACCCTCTCATCCGGCACCGTCACCACCCCCACATTGGGGTCAATGGTAGCAAAAGGATAGTTCGCCGCCAGCGCCCCCGCTCTGGTCAGCGAATTAAACAGAGTACTCTTCCCTACATTGGGTAAACCCACGATTCCTAGTTTCATATACTCTACCTCGTTTCCTTTATTTTCAGGCTTTTCAGCTTCGTAACATCGTGTTACGTAACATTCACGTAACATTTTGGGGTTATTCTTCGTTAGAAATCGTTACGTTTTATGAAAAGAGCCCGTCTAAATACTCTGAAAATCTATC
>JAFSXC010000046.1 GCA_017450105.1 Lachnospiraceae bacterium
CGGGCACGGGGAGGACCATTGTTTTCCCGGGGGACGGTATTATCGCGGGACCCCCGCGCACAGAGTCTGGGAGATGGCTTACCAAGGCGCCGTCACTGCGTAAATTTGCTTAAGTTACTGACATTGCGGTGTGAACAGTAACTCGGTTTTCGCATTTTACAGGGAACCCTTTCAAGTGTCTTGAAACACCATTCATCCTGTGTTATGATGCACGTATCTTTCGGAACGATCGTTCCGAATCGGAATTCTCTGGCCTCTCGGCCGTAATTCCCGGTTGCAGATGATTTTTTATCAAACTATAATGAAAGGAGATGCGATTATTTGGACAATTTCAACCACGAAAAGACCTATGACTCCGTGTTCTGGACCGGGGTGGTACGATTGACCCCGTATCTTGTCCCGCTGGTGAATGAGGCCTTCGGGGAGCATTATTCGGAGCATACAATAGTCCGCCTGCTGCCGATGAAGCAGGTGACAAAGCTTCCGGACAAGACTCTGCCGAAAAGGGAAGCGGATTCCCTGGCGGAGCTGACAGACAGGGCTGCCGGTATTTCCAGGTTATACCACTTCGAATGTGAAACCTGGCCGGATAAAAGCATAGCGATCCGGATCGCGGAATATGCTGCCGGCGCGGCCTTCGGAAGTATCCGGCTGACGGAAAACGGTGCCTGCATGACGGTTCCGAATTCCGCTGTGATCGTACTGAAAAACAAAACTCCTATGCCTGAAAAGCTGTGCATTACGATCCGGTATCCGGGCGGAAGCGTGGATTATTTTGCACCGCTGATAAAAATGTGGCACTATCCGCTGGATGTGCTTTTGGAGAAAAGATTGTATTTATTGCTCCCGTTTTACTGGATCTATGGTATGGAAGCAAAGGAAAAAAGCAGTCCGGAGGAGCTCCTTAAGGGGATCCGATCGGATATGGAAAGGATCGGTTATGCGTTCTCCGAAGCCGGAAGAAGGGGCGAACTGAACGTAACGCAGATACGTTACCTGTTTGATCTGATAGAGCAGGTATTGAAAAGACTTTCGGAAAATGACAGATCAGTAGCAGAAGGAGTGGAGAAAATTATGGGTGGAGAAATATTAGAGTTGGAAACGGACCGCATTCTGGAACGTGGACGCACAGAAGGCAGGGAAGAAGGCCGTCAGGAGGGCAGGGAGCAAGGCCGTCAGGAGGGCAGGCAAGAAGGCCGCCTGGAAGGACAAAACGATATCCGGCTTCAAATCGACCATATGAGACAGCAGGGAAAATCTGCGGAAGATATTATAGCTGAGATCATGAAAAAAGAAGCTATTCCTGCGGGTACTGAGGAAACTTACACAAAGTGAAAATCGGTAGCAGAAGGAGTGGAGAAAATTATGGGTGGAGAAATATTAGAGTTGGAAACGGACCGTATTCTGGAACGTGGACGCACAGAAGGCAGGGAAGAAGGCCGCCAGGAGGGCAGGGAGCAAGGCCGCCTGGAGGGCAGGGAGCAAGGCCGCCTGGAGGGCAGGGAGCAAGGCCGTCAGGAAGGCAGGGAGCAAGGCCGCCTGGAAGGACAAAATGATATCCGGCTTCAGATCGACCATATGAGACAGCAGGGAAAATCTGCGGAGGACATTATAGCTGAGATTATGAAAAAAGAAGCTGCTCCTGCCCTTCAGAGCCCGTAATCAAGATGCGGCTTGAGAACAATCGCATAGATTGCGAGAGACAGACAAGAAATACGACAGGCGAGGCGGAGCAGGTCCCGGAGGAAGCTTATTTCCGAAACGTTTCGCTTTACAAAGCTGCATTTATGGATTATATTCATAAGTGAAACGTTTCCAAATTATAACATTAAGAAGGAGGAGGAAAGGAAATGGCGAAAAACAGGTATATCGGGGAGTATCCGGCGATCGGAATCCGGCCCTGTATCGACGGGAGAAGGGGGCCCTTGAAGGTAAGGGAATCTCTCGAGGAGCAGACCATGAATATGGCGAAGTCGGTGAAGAAGCTGTATGAGGAGAATCTGAAATACTCCAACGGCGAACCGGTGAAGGTGGTGATCGCGGATACGACGATCGGCCGTGTAGCGGAATCGGCGGCGGCGCAGGCGAAGTTCAAGAAGGAGGGTGTGGCGATTACGCTTTCTGTGACGCCCTGCTGGTGCTATGGCTCGGAAACCATGGATATGGATCCTCTGACCATCAAGGGTGTCTGGGGACTGAATGCGACGGAGCGCCCCGGCGCCGTGTATCTGGCGTCTGTTCTCGCAACGCATGCCCAGAAGGGTCTGCCGGCCTTCGGTATTTACGGGAAGGACGTGCAGGACGCGGATGATACCGTGATCCCCGAGGATGTAAAGACAAAATTGTTACGTTTCGCGCGCGCGGCTGTGGCTGCAGCTTCGATGCGGGATAAATCCTATCTGCAGATCGGCTCGGTGACCATGGGCATCGGCGGCTCCATCATCGACCAGAGCTTCTTCGAGGAATATCTCGGGATGCGCGTGGAATCTGTGGACGAGGTTGAGATTCTGCGCCGCATGGAGGAGCATATCTACGATGAGGCCGAATACCAGAAGGCGCTTGCCTGGATCAAAAAATACTGCAAACCCGGTTTTGATAAGAACCCGGATTTCGTAAAGAAGTCCGACGAGCAGAAAGAGAAGGACTGGGAGTTCACAGCCAAGATGGCCTGCATTATCGAAGACCTCTATCAGGGCAACAAAAACCTGCCCGAAGGGTGCGAAGAAGAGGCAGTCGGCCACAACGCGATCTGCGGCGGCTTCCAGGGCCAGCGTCAGTGGACCGACCACTGGCCGAACTGCGATTTCCCGGAGGCGATCCTGAATACCAGCTTCGACTGGAACGGGGCGAGAGAGCCCTTTATCCTGGCCACGGAAAACGATACCTTAAACGGTACCTCCATGATGTTCATGAAGCTGCTTACAAACCGTCCCCAGATGTTCGCGGATGTGCGGACCTATTGGAGCGGCGATGCGGTGAAGCGTGTGACCGGCTATGACATCGAAGGCCATGCAAAGGAGGCCGACGGCTTTATCCATCTGATCAATTCCGGCGCCTGCTGCCTGGATGCCTGCGGCGAGGTAAAGGATAAGGACGGAAACCCGGTCATGAAGGAATGGTATGATGTGACCGAGGCCGATATCGAGACCATCATGAACGCCACCGAATGGTGCCCGGCGGACAACGGCTACTTCCGCGGTGCCGGTTATTCCTCGCGGTTCCTTACCAGAGCCGAGATGCCCGCGACGATGATCCGTCTGAACCTGGTGAAGAACCTCGGACCGGTTCTGCAGATCGCGGAAGGGTGGACCGTGAACCTTCCGGACGAGGTCAGCGACGTTTTATGGAAGCGCACAGACTATACCTGGCCCTGCACCTGGTTTGCACCCCGTACCGACGGAAAGGAGGGGTCGCCGTTTAAGACCGCTTACGATGTGATGAACAACTGGGGAGCCAACCACGGCGCCATCAGCTACGGCCACATCGGCGCCGATCTGATTACAATGGCTTCGATGCTCCGTATTCCGGTCTGCATGCATAACGTACCGCTGGATGACATCTACCGTCCGGCTGCCTGGAATGCGTTCGGCTCCGATAAGGAGGGCGCCGATTTCCGCGCCTGCGCTGCTTACGGGCCGCTTTATAAGACAATCCGGTAATCAGAGCATTGTCAGAGCTGTGTCAGGGGGACAGTCCCCCTGGCACTTTTTTTGTTACTGTTCACACCCCAATGTCATTAACTTAAGCAAATATACATAGTGGCGTCGCTCCCGCAAGCCATCTCCCAGACTTAAGTGCGCGGTGACCCCGCGAAAAATAAGTCCTCCCGGAAAAGCATCGGTTTCCCCGTGCTCGGTCCGGGGCCCTCTTACTTGCGTTATGAGGAAGGTTTTGGGCTTAAGTTAATGACTTTGAGGTGTGAACAGTAACTTTTTGTTTTCTTTGACAGGCCCCGGTAATCTCTGTAAAATGGAAAAAGAACATAGAAGTTGTACAAAGAGGATATGCGCTCGAGATGAGAGAATATGTATTAACAAATGAAATAGAATACGGAGAGCAGATCAAAAATGCCAGCGGTATGATCACAGCCATGGCTTCGGACTACCGGAGCGTTTACTATGTGGATCTGGATAAGGATGAGGGGATCTGCTACCGCTCTTATAAGGATCTGGAGGGCGCAATCCGGGAGGGCGAGCATTTCTGCTTTTCCGAGGCTTTTACCCGCTATGCCGAAAAGTATGTGGCGGAGGGGTATCGCGCGGAGTTTCTCCGGATGATTACTCCGGAGAATATCCGTAAGGAGCTCGAGAACGAGACGATTGTCACGCATCGCTATCTGGTTGTCCGGAATGGCCAGGAAAGCTATGAGATGTTCCGCATGGCCGGGGTCCGCCATCCCGAAGAGCGTGACGACCATATGATCCACGCCGTCGGAGTCGGCTTTACGGATGTGGATAAGGAGACAAGAAAAACCTTGCGCCAGCAGCAGCTCTTAAGCGACGCGCTGACGGTGGCGGAGGAGGCAAACCGGGCGAAGACGGCCTTCCTCAGTACGATGAGCCATGAGATCCGTACGCCGATGAACGCCATTATCGGCCTGGATACCTTGGCGCTGAATACCCCCGGGCTCTCTTCGGAAACAAGGGAATACCTGGAGAAGATCGGAGCCTCGGCGAGACACCTTCTGGGTCTGATCAACGATATCCTCGATATGTCCCGGATCGAAGCGGGGCGGATGGTCATAAAACGAGAGGAATTCTCGCTGAAAAAGCTGCTGGACGAGATCAACGCCATGGTGGACAGCCAGTGCCACAGCAGGGGACTCCGTTATGAATGCCGGATGGAGGAGGATCTTCCGAATTACTTTATCGGCGATGCCATGCGCCTGAAGCAGGTCATCATCAATATACTCGGAAATTCCGTGAAGTTTACGCCCTGGGGCGGGAGCGTGATCTTCTCGGTAAAGCGGATAGCCTCCTTCGAAGGAAAAACGACGCTCTGCTTTACGATGGAGGATACCGGGATCGGTATGGATAAGGAATTTATCCCGAAGCTCTATGAGGCATTCAGCCAGGAGGATTCCTCCACAAAGAACAAATACGGGAGTACCGGCCTCGGCATGGCCATTACCCGGAATTTTGTGGAAATGATGAACGGCCGGATCGAGGTGGAGAGTGAAAAGGGAAAGGGAACGACCTTTACTGTTACCGTGACGCTTCAGAATTCGGATCACCACGAGGAGAGTGAGCAGGACGATGTGCCGCTGAGCGGCCTGTCCGTGCTGGTGGTGGACGATGATCCGGTGGCGTTGGGGCATACCCGGCTGATGCTTGGGAAGATCGGGATTACTGCGGATACGGCGAATACCGGTGCGGAGGCTGTTGATATGGCGCGGCTCCGTCATGCCAGGGGAGAGGCCTATGACCTGATCCTGATGGACTGGAGAATGTCGGAAATGAACGGGATCGAGGCAACGCGCCGGATCCGGGACAGCCTCGGAGAGGAAGCGGCCGTGGTCCTTCTGACGGGCTACCAGTGGGAGGATATCGCGCAGGAAGCGGTGGAGGCGGGTGTTGCGGGCTTCCTGACAAAGCCGGTTGCGCCGGCGAACGTGCAGGAGGAAGTGCATAAGGCGCTGGAAAAGGCGCGGTCCGGCCGCAGGGAAAAGGCCGGGCTGAATGGACGCCGGATCCTGCTGGCGGAGGATATGCCGATCAATGCGGAGATCATGAAAAAGATTCTCGGCATGAAGAGGATTGAGGTGGAGCACGCCGAGAACGGGCGGATCGCGACGGAGATGTTTGCGGAGCATCCGCATGGGTATTACGATGCGATCCTGATGGATATGCGAATGCCGGAAATGGACGGGCTGCAGGCGGGCAGCCTGATCCGTTCCATGGACCGGGAGGATGCGAAAACCATACCGATCATTGCCCTGACCGCCAATGCCTTTGATGAGGACGTAGAGCGGAGTCTGCAGGCGGGACTGAACGCCCACTTAACTAAACCCGTGGAGCCGGATATTCTCTTTGCTACGCTGGAGAATCTTATGAAGTGAGCAGGTGCCGCCGGCCGTTTCCGGATCATAGATAATCAGGGAACAATAAAGAGGAGGAGTCATGAACATAATTATAATCCACGGACAGAGCCATCAGGGCTCCACCTGCCAGATTGCAAGGATCCTTGCAAAAAAGCTTGGGGGAGAGGTAAAGGAATTTTTCCTTCCGAGGGACTTCGGTGAATTCTGCGTGGGCTGTACTCAGTGCTTTACCAAAACCCATACGGCCTGCCCTCATTACGAAAAGCTGAATCCCATCACAGAAGCCATCGACCGGGCGGATGTGATCATTCTGGCCAGTCCGGTCTATGTCTATCATGCCACGGGCGCGATGAAGGCCTTCCTGGACCATTACGGCTGGAGGTGGATGGTACACCGGCCGGATGAACGGATGTTTCAGAAGCAGGGCGTTGTGATCTCCACCGCTGCGGGAGCCGGGACGAAGACAACGAACAGGGATATGGAGGACAGCCTGTTCTTCTGGGGCGTGGCGAAGATCTATCGCATCGGGGTCACGGTATCCGCTGTGAACTGGAACGCGGTTACCGGGAAGAAGAGGGCGCTGATCGAAAAGGCGACCGATGCGATCGCTTCGCGTATCCGGTCCGGAGCCGGCCGCATCAAGCCCGGCCCGAAGACCCGGTTCTGGTTTTCGATCATGCGCATGATCCAGAAGAAATGGGGCTTTAACCAGGCGGATATGGATTATTGGAAAGAGAAGGGCTGGCTTGGGAGCAGGAGACCGTGGAGTTAGACCGGACCGGCAGAGCCTGCGGATGAGCGAGGCGTAAGACAAAACAGAGCAGAAAGTCCGGCGGAAAACACGTTGAGAAAAAACGGCTGTCGCGCAGCTTGAAGCGACAGCCGTTTTTTTATTTACCGGATGAACTGGACTATGCCGGAGCAATCGCCATTGGCGCTGTCCCAGTCCTTACCGCCGGGAAGCTGGAGCGTTCCGGAAATCGTAATGTTCCGCTTTCTTCCGGGCTCGATGTGATATTTCGTCAGGTCAATGTTGAACCCGGGATTTTTCTGAACGGGCTTGGGGGTCTTTCCGCTGTTCGCGAAGGGCTCCTTCGGATACTTAAGGGAAACATTCTTAAACACCGCGTTCAATGCGTCGCCGCCCTTCTTCGCGGAGGCCGCTACGCCGAGAACCACAGGGCGCTTTCCGATAGCGCTGTTTGTAACCGGCCCAATGTATCCGCCGTTGGCATATACATAAAAGGTCGGGGAGTTCTTCTTCCGGACGATCATGATCTGAATATCCTTATCTCTCTGTGTCGGGGCAACCCGTTTTTGCTTTTTGCCGTCGGATGTGTTGTTCAGAACATTTTCGACCAGAATGGAGGGTATACCGCGGTATTCCGCGTTTTTACATTCGGCGTCATACTGGACCCCGATGCTGATCGATGCGCTGTCCGAATACATAACAATCTTTGCGTGGGAACCGGTTCCCTGAGTGGTTCTTAAGTTTACCTTCGCCTGGATCGCCCACCAGCCGAGAGGCACCTGCTCGATGGAACGGATCGCCTCCGGTTTCACCGCAAAGGTCGTCTCCGGGTTTACCGCCGCAAAGGCCGCCTCCGGCTTGCTCACAAATCCTGCCATGGTAAGAAGCAGAACCGCAGCCATAATGATTGCCGATATTCTTTTTCCTGTTTTTTTCATACGTCTCTCTCCTTCTTCCGTATTTTTTGTTACACCAATAATAGTAATCTTTCCTTTGCCGGGAGTCAAACGTTACTGTTCATATCATCCCTTGCGGGTTACTGTTCAGTTACTGTTCGCACCCCAATGTCATTAACTTAAGCAAATATACATAGTGGCGTCGCTCCCGCAAGCCATCTCCCGGACTTAAGTGCGCGGGGGCCCCGCGAAAAATAAGTCCTCCCGGAAAAGCATCGGTTCCCCCGTGCTCGGTCCGGGGCCCTCTTACTCGCGTTATGAGGAAGCTTTTGGGCTTAAGTTAATGACATTGAGGTGTGAACAATAACAGTCCGGGAGATGGCTTACGGAAGCGAACAGCAACAGCCTTTTCAAGCCGACCGCTTTATGCGATAATGGGAGGAAGAAACGGACAGGACGGGAGAGTAAGGAAGGGGACAGAATGAAGCTGAGATGGCACGGTACGGCTGCAGTGGAGCTGATACACAGGGAGGGACGGATCCTTTTCGATCCCTTCGTAACGCTGCCCCATGCAAAATACCGTACAGAGCTTTCGGACTTTGACGGGGCAACGGCTGTGCTGGTGACCCATGGCCATTTTGACCATATCGCGAGCCTTCCCGCGCTTGTACAGAGGAATCCCGGGGTAAAGATCTTCTGCACGAAAACGCCCTATGTGACGCTCAGAAAGCGGGGGGTGCCGAGGAAAAATCTGAAGGGCATATGGTATGGAGACGAGCTATGGATCAACGGCTTCCGGATCACGGTCTTTCACGGGAAGCACGCCGTTTTGCCGGGGCTTTCCGCAAAGCGTGTTTTGAAGATGGTAAAGAGCCCGGCCAGAGGAAACGTTCCCTGGCTTTTGCGCAATCACCTCTCGTTCCCGGAAAACGACGAGACGGTGTTTTATCTGGTGGAAGCGGAGGGACTCAGGCTGGCTCTGATGGGAAGCCTGAATCTGAGGGAGGAGGAGGACTACCCGGTCGAAACGGATGTGCTGATCCTTCCCTACAACGGCTGGGAGGATAACCTTTTGCCCGCGGTCAGCGCAGTGGAGAGACTGAAGCCGCGTTATATCCTTCTGGACCACTACGACAACGCCTTCCCGCCCGCCACAACGCCGCTGGATCTGTCTCCGGTGCTGGATACCTACGGATCCCGGATCGCGCCTCTCCGGTTTCGTGAGACGCTGGAGCTGAACGCGCGGCTCATACGAATGGAGTCGATCCTGGAGGAGGGAAACCGCCTGATCGATACGCTGGAAAAGCAGCTCGAGGAGCTTCGCCGGTTCCAGCCGAAGCTACGGGAGCTGGATCATTATTATACCGGCCCAAGGTGGAGGGAGGACTATCTGATGGACGAGAGAGGGCTGCTTAAGGACGTGCCAAAACGCGGGATTTTGTCCCAGGACGGAATTTATAATCTGCTCGAACGGAACGGAGAGTGGATGGATTTTTGAACAGAGGAAACAGGTGAATATACGTTACATAAAAAGAATTTTGATCATCGCGATCCCCGTTATGCTTTCGGAGCTGGTTTCACAGCTTCAGCTTTTGATCGACAAGATCTTTATCGGCAGGCTCTCCATTCAGAGCATGAGCGCAGTCGGGAATGCGACGACACCGATGTGGACCACCATGAATACCCTGTTCGCCCTGACGACCGGGGCGACGATCCTGGTGAGTCAGGCGTACGGGGCCGGGGATCAGGACCGGGCAAGGAGCCTTCTGGCTTCGCTCTTTAAGTACAACAATCTCTTCGGCTTTGCCCTTTTCCTGTTCTGGCTGCTCTGCCCGAGACTGGTTTTCGGGCTGACCGGAGTGGACGAGAGCATCCTGCCGCTCAGCATCGATTACGCGGTTACTTTTTCACCGATCTTTATTCTGACCGGGATCGGGGCTTCGATCACCTGTCTGCTGCAGGTCTGTCAGAAAACAAAGATCATGATCTGGTACGCTGTTGTGAGATCGCTGACCAACGTGGTTCTGGATTACGCTCTGATCTTCGGGAATCTCGGCCTTCCCGCCATGGGGGTCCGGGGTGCGGCTCTGGCCACGACGATCGCGGAGCTTCTCGGGGATCTGCTCGTGGTTCTCTATGTTTTGAAATCAAAAGAGCTGCCGCTTCGGCCCTCGATGAAGCAGATCCTTCAGGCGAAGCTGAAGCCCTATCTGGAAACCGTAAAAAAAGGAGCGCCCGCCGCGCTGGAGGGCTTTGCCTGGAACTTCGGAAACCTGTATCTCATCGTCATGCTGAACCGCGTTTCCGTGGAAGCGGCCGGGATCCATTCCATTATCTTCGGCGTGGAGCTGATCGCCGTGGTATTGATCGAATCCATCGGAACGGCGACGCTTACGCTTTCCGGCTACGAGACCGGAAAACGGAATATAAACGGGGTCTGGGAGGTGGTCAAAAACTCCGTGGCTCTTGGCTTTGGAATCTCCGGTGTGAACCTGTTGTTGTTTCTGCTCCTGCCCCAGCAGATCCTCGGGCTGTTTACAAAGGATGCCGCGGTGCTCGCCGGTGCGCCGGTCTACCTTCTGATTGTCGGGATCGACCTGTTTCCTAAGACGGGCAATATTATCTTCGGGTCCGGGATCAAGGGCTACGGAGAACCGAGCTGGATGCTAAAGACCCAGCTTTTCGGAACGGTCTTTATCATCGCATTCAGCTCGGTCATGGTGCTGGGCTTCGGCCTCGGCATCCGGGAAATTTTCTGCCTGGTGGTGGCCGATGAAGCCATAAGGTTCCTCTTAAACGGCCTTAAGCTCCGCCGGATCCGGCGCCGGCCTCTGACCACAGCCTGACTCCTGTGCCGGCACAGCTCAGGAATACAATGGAGCAGACGGACAGGTCTTAAGGGAAAGGAGAAAGAGACGGCTTCTGCTTGTTTCAGGTATGGAAAAAAGGAGAGTACCATGTTTGTAAATAAATTAAATCAGGTTTATAAACCAGAGAGAATCCTTTATTATATTGAGCCTGAGGAGAGTGTGATCGACGATGCTCGAAGTGAGCTCCTGCCGGAAGCGGTGAAACAGTATGCAGGTGCATTCGGTACCTATGACCGGCCGGGAATCTTCTATATCCGGAAGCTGCACCGCGAGGTGTTCGGGATCGAATACAGGATGGAGGATCCGAGGATCTCGTATCCGAAGGACCTGAGCTCCATGGTGCTGCCGGAAGCCTTCTTTTATTCGGTGGAGCTGGACGATGATACGGTCGTGACGCGGGAGTCCATCCGCGGGCTCTTTGAAGAGATGGCAAAGGACGGGGATGCACACCGCCTGCACAGTGATCTTCGTATATGCGGGGAATCCGGTATCACCGCCGTGTTCTTTGATTACCGGAAGAAGCGGATCCTGAGCGAATGTCGGCTGGAGGAGGACCGCGCGAAAGCGATTATTCTGGACGACCGGGACGCGATGAATAAGGATGCTCTGTTTCGGATGGCATTCTGCGATCCGATTACCGGACATTATACCTGGAATCATCTGGTCGCTTTTCTGGAGATGCCCATGCATAAAGGGATCCGGGATTATGCCTTTGTACATTTCGACATCAAGGAGTTCCGGGTGATCAATGAGGTTTACGGGCATGTAACGGCAAACAGGGTGCTTTGCCGCGTAGTGCAGGCGATGAAGGATGCGGACTTTGTCTATACCAGCGCGCGATGTCATAACGACAATTTTGCGATGATGATCCGGGATATGAGTGAGGAAGAGACGCGAAGGAGGCTGGAGGAATTTTTCGCCGGTCTTTCGGTATTGGAAGAGGATCCGTATTACCGGATCTATTTCCGGTGCGGCGTCGTGCCGATGGCCAGGGCGGTCCTGATGGGAAACCGTGTGGCAGATGCCGGGAAAATGGCGCAGGCGCTCGGCCTAAGCCCGAAAAAAACCGATATCATCATTTACAACGATCAGATGCATAATGATATCTCATGGGGCAATTACATTAAGGCCTATGTGGACACAGCGGTGGCGCAGGACGAATTTGTGGTGTATCTGCAGCCGAAATTCGATATCAGAACAGAGACGATCAACGGAGCAGAGGCTCTGATCCGTTGGAATTACAAGAACAAGGAATTGCTGCCGCCGGGAAGGTTCATCCCCTTCTTCGAAAAAGACGGATCCATCGGAAAGATTGACCGCATCGTTTTGGAGAAGGTCTGCGAAGCGATGGCCCGCTGGAAAAAAGAAGGGAAAAGGCTGGTCCCCGTTTCGGTCAACCTTTCCCGGAACCGTATGTATGACGAACGGCTGATCGAGCATTTGACGGAGACCGTGGATAAATACGGCGTGGAGCATGGCCTCATAGATTTCGAATTGACCGAGAGCGCCACGTATGACAACCGGGAGCATATGATCCGCGTACTTGAAGAGCTAAGGAAGGAAGGCTTTGAGATTTCGATGGACGATTTCGGAACCGGCTATTCCTCCCTGTCGCTTTTGACCGAAATGCCGATCGATACCTTAAAGATCGACAAAAGCTTCGTGGACAAGGTCGGGATCAGGAAAGAGAAAAAGGAAGACATTGTGGTGATCAACTCCATTATTTCCCTGGCAAAAGAACTCGGCT
Source organism: Lachnospiraceae bacterium (assembly GCA_017450105.1). Classification (GTDB taxonomy): domain Bacteria; phylum Bacillota; class Clostridia; order Lachnospirales; family Lachnospiraceae; genus RUG12461. The sequence goes on from JAFSXC010000046.1 coordinate 12,305, forward strand.
TATGCTGCCTTGCGGAGGGAGCGGAAACCGGGGAACAGGTGGACAGGCTTCGGGAGCTCGGCTGCGAGACCATCCAGGGCTTCTATTACAGCCGGCCGATCCCGATCCCGGAATTTGAGAAGAGGTATTTCGCCTGAACTAACGGCTCCGAACCACTGCTTTGCGCGGCAGTCCGCAGAACCAAAAGAAGGCCCCGAAAGGGTACCGGTTCAGAAAAAAGAACGGCAAAGGGAAAAGGACAGGAAGGCAGAGAGGAATGGAGATACGGATGGAGTTCTTCACGAAAGGAGACGTATGACAGAAAAGGGAGACATAAGGATAGTGATTCTTTCGGATACGCATGGGGACCGAAGGGTGATCGAAAGGGTGATCGCAGAGGAGGCGCCCTTTGATTATCTGATCCATTGCGGCGACGCCGAGATCGACCTTTCGGAATATGCAGATCCGGCGAAGCCTTACGAGCTTCTGGCGGTGCGCGGAAACTGCGATTACTACAGTGATCTTCCGGCAGCGATCAATACGCAGCTTGGAGGCCTGAACGTGCTGATCACCCATGGACATCACGAAAACGTCCATTCCGGAGTGCAGGCGCTGGCGGAGGCCGGAAGGAGTCTGGAGGCCGATCTTATTTTTTACGGTCATACGCATATTCCGGAGATCGCCGAAGAGGGCGGGATTCTGATCATCAATCCGGGCAGCCCCGTATATCCCAGAGGCCTTCGCAGACAGCGGACCTACGCTGTTCTGACGGTGTCGGGGAAGCAGGAACGAAATGCGGTGATTAAGACGGTAAAGGATTGATTCTATGGGCGGAGGGAAGCCATGAAGCTGGATCTTACGGACTTTTTATATGCAATGTCTTTTGCGCTGGACGCGATCGAGCATGAATTCTCGGGGGCGACTGCCGAACACGGGAAAAGGGTCGCCTGGCTCTCCATGAGGATGGCGGAGGGCGTGGGTCTTTCGGAGGAGCAGCTTGTGGATTTCGTCGGCTGCGCGATCCTCCACGACAATGCGTTTGCGGAATATGTAAAGGAGGAGCTGAACCGGGAGCGTGATCCCGGGGAGGATCAGGGGGAGGAGGCAGAACGGGCCAGACGGACGGCGGGACACGCCATCATCGGCGAACGAAACGCCGCCCTGCTGCCGTTTCGTACGGACGTGAAAAATGTGATCCTGTGGCACCATGAAAACGCCGACGGCTCGGGGGCGCTGGGACTGACGCAGGATGAGACGGACTGCCGCTCGGAAATGATCCATCTGGCGGATGTGCTGGACATCTGGTTTGATCTGAGAAGCCTGACCGCAGAGGCGTTTGATGAGATCCGGGAGTTTGTGGCAAAGGAAAAGGGACACCTGTTTTCCGATTGCGCGGTGGAGCAGTTCCAAAAGAAGCTTTCGTTCCAGGATATCCTTATGCTTCAGGAGAAGGGTCCGGAGGCCTTGCTGAAGGAACGGCTCCCGGCGATATGGCATGACTATTCCGATGAGGAGGTAACGGCGATCGCCGGGTTCTTTGCCCGGATCATTGATTACAAATCTCCGTTTACGACGGCGCATTCTCTGGGCGTCGCGGACAAGGCCAGGCGCATGGCCGGCTTTTACGGCTGGAACGGCGAGAAAGCGATCCGCTTCTACTTCGCGGGGGCGATGCATGATATCGGGAAGGTCGTGGTCGGGAATGAGATCCTGGAGAAGCCCGGAAAGCTGAATGGGTGGGAATTTTCCAGGATGAAGGATCACGCCCGCGCATCGCTTCGGATCTTAAGCGATATCGAAGGCCTGGAGGATATTACGAAATGGGCGGCCAATCACCACGAGAAGCTGGATGGGACAGGCTACCCGAACGGGCTTTCGGCTTCGGAGCTTTCATTTGAGGAGCGCCTGATGGCCTGCATCGATATCTATCAGGCATTGACGGAGGACAGGCCCTATAAGGCGGGGATGAGTCATTCCAAAACCATGGCGATCATGGAAAGCATGGTAAACGAGGGGAAGATCGATCAGAAGATTACAGAGGACATGAATGCGGTGTTCGGCGCCGGAGAGGAGACCAGCCGCTATGTGTTTGATACGGCGTCAAAGAAATGGAGATGCATCGTCTGCGGCTTTATCGAGGAGGGCGAAGCGCCTCCGGATCAATGCCCGGTCTGCCATTCCGATGCCGGCCATTTCATACCTTTATAAAAACGGACGAAAACCGGCCGGCGGATAGTCCCCGGCCGGTTCTTTGAGCGAAATGACGTCCCCGGTGCAAGGAGGCTTATGCCGCGGCGCCGGGTTTTCGTCCAGGAGTCGGAACGTGTGTCAAAAAGACCGTCTCTGCGCATTCCTGTAAGACTTAGGAAACAAAAACGTTTCGATAAGCAAAGAATCCCGTATTTTCGGGGTTCTTTATTTTTGGATAGAAAAATCTTGACGAAACGTTTCGCTTTGTGTTATAACTTTGTGCATAAGGGGGATGAAGGAATGAGAGAGCTTCTGCTTGGAATTGATATCGGAACCAGTTCCTGCAAATGCGCTGTCTTCGATCCGGAGGGCGCGGTGCTGGCGTCAAGGACTGCTGAATACGAGGTGTTTCGCCCGAAGGCTTTTTGGGCAGAGCAGGCCCCGGAGGACTGGGCCGAGTCGGTGTTTTCCTGTATCCGCTCGATCTTCGCGGAAACGGATGTGCTGCCCGGAGAGATCAGCGGGATCGGAATCGACGGACAGAGCTGGTCGGCGATCCCGATGGATAAGGACGGGAACGTTCTTGCAAAAACGCCGATCTGGATGGATATGAGATCCCAGTCGATCTGTGACCGGCTGAACCGGGAGATCGGAGAGGAAGCGATCTTTGCCTGCGCCGGAAACCCTCTGACTCCCAGCTATTCTACGGCCAAGGTGACCTGGTTTAAGGAAAACCGGCCGGATATCTACCCGAAGATCGATAAGATCCTGCAGAGCAACAGCTATCTGGTCTATCGTCTGACGGGTCTTCTTTCCCAGGATAAAAGTCAGGGCTACGGTCTCCACTGCTTTGATATGAGGACCGGAACCTGGAATATGGATATGGCTAAGGCCCTCGGTATCGAGGAACGGTTTCTGCCGGAGATCTTCTCCTGCGATGAGGTCGTCGGAGGCGTGACCGAGGAGGCCGCGGCGCAAACGGGCCTTCTGATCGGAACGCCTGTGGTGGCAGGCGGTCTGGACGCGGCCTGCGGGACGCTCGGAGCCGGTGTCTTTCTGGACGGAGATACCCAGGAGCAGGGCGGCCAGGCCGGCGGTATGAGCATATGCATCGAGGACTACGCGGCGGACCCGCGGCTGATCTTAAGCTGCCACGTTGTTCCGGACCGGTGGCTCTTACAGGGCGGGACGACCGGCGGCGGCGGAGCGATGCGCTGGTTTGAAGCGAACTTTGCGGATTTTGAAAGGAACAACGGCGGGAAGCCCTCGCTGGTACAGCTCAACGAGATCGCCGAGAAGATCCCGGCGGGATCGGAGGGCCTGATCTTCCTTCCCTACATGTCCGGTGAACGGACGCCGATCTGGGATCCGAAGGCAAAGGGTGTGTTCTACGGCCTGGATTTCGGAAAGACAAAGGGCCATTTCGTCCGTGCCCTGATGGAGGGAGTCGCCTTTTCCTTGAAGCACAATCTGGATACGGCGGAAGGGGCCGGGGCGAAGGTCGGAGCGCTGCGGGCCATGGGAGGCTCCGCCAACTCCTTATTATGGACGCAGATCAAGGCCGATGTAACCGGAAAGGAGATCATCGTACCCTCCTCGGATACGGCCACAACGCTCGGCGCCGCCATCCTAGCCGGTATCGGAACCGGGATCTATTCCTCCTACGAGGAGGCTGTGAAAAAGACAGTAAAGGATCAGAGAAAGCATGAACCGTATCTTACGAACAGAGCGGTTTATGACAAAACCTATGAAACCTATCTGGAGCTCTATCAGGCTCTGAAGGGTACCATGCATAAAGGAGGAGAAGAAGCATGAAAGCCGGTGTTGTACACGCAAGAGAAGACATTCGTTACGAGGAGATCGAAAAGCCGAAGGCAGAACCTGGGAAGGTCGTTGTAAAGGTAAAATATACCGGGATCTGCGGCTCGGATATCCCGCGGGTGAACGGGGATGCCTGCCACTATTTCCCGAATGTTCTCGGACATGAATTTTCCGGGGTTGTGGACGAGGTCGGGGAGGGCGTGACCTCCTTAAAGCCCGGTGATAGGGTCGCGGGAATCCCGCTTGTCCCCTGCATGAAATGCGAGGACTGCCAGAAGGGGAATTATTCCTTATGCAAGCACTACAGCTTTATCGGCTCCCGGGAATTCGGAAGCTTCGCGGAATACGTTTCCGTACCGGAGAAAAACGCGGTGAAATTTTCGGAGGACGTAAGCTTTATCCAGGGCGCTTTTTTTGAGCCCGCAACCGTTGCCCTGCACGGGCTGGAACGGACCGGCTACACCGGCGGAAAGACGGTGGCGATCCTCGGCGGCGGAACAATCGGTATGATGACTCTGCAGTGGGCGAAGATCTTCGGGGCTTCGAAGGTCGTGGTCTTTGATATCGTGGATGAGCGGCTTGACCTCGGAAAGCGCCTCGGCGCGGATGCCGGGATCAATACCCTGCAGGAGGGCTTTATGGAAAAGGCTATGGAGCTCACGGACGGGAGAGGCTTTGACTATGTTTATGAAACCGCGGGCAATACGATTACGATGAAGATGGCCTTCAAGCTGGCGGCAAACAAGGCCGGCGTCTGCTTTATCGGAACGCCGACGAAGGAGCTTTCGTTTACGGTCGAGGAATGGGAGAATATGAACCGGAAGGAGTTTACCCTGACCGGTTCCTGGATGAGCTATTCGGCGCCCTTCCCGGGACACGAGTGGGCCTTGACGGCGCATTACTTCGGGACCGGGGAGCTGAAGTTTGATGACAGCTTTGTATTTAAGATCCAGCCGCTTTCGAAGATTGCCGAGGCCTTTGAATGGTTTAAGGTGCCGGGGACCGTTAAGGGGAAGGTTCTTATTGATTCGGAGGCTTGATACGGCCTCCCGGACGGTTCCGCCTGAAACGTCCCGAGTAGACGTGCCGGCTGGCCTCCCACTATGATGTATTTTCGGAGAAATTTTCCCCTTGCTCCGACGTATTGTCTCCGGAACCTAACCTTTACTTTGGTTCATCATTCTGGCATCAGGACCGGGGAAAATTTTCCGAAAACACATCCACCGTTCGCGGCCCGAGGAAGACTGTGGCGGGACGTTTCAGGCGGAGCCTGACAGTGAATTCGTTTCATATTATAGCTTTATAAAAACAAGAAATAAGGAGGAAGAAAAAATGGGAGTTGATCCGAAAAATGTACCGCAGATCACACTGAACACCGGTGACAAGGTTCCCTGCATGGGCATGGGTACCTTCGGCTCGGACCGGTTTACGGCAGAGGAGGTCAGCAATGCTGTGGCCGGCGCTATCCGAAACGGCTACCGTATGTTTGACTGCGCGGCCTGCTACGGGAACGAGGACCAGATCGGGCAGGTGTTCAAGGCGGCCTTTGACGAGGGCGTTGTGGAACGGAAGGACCTTTATATTATGACAAAGGTCTGGAACGATATGCATCGTAAGGTGGAGGAGAGCGCGAAGAAGAGTATCGCCGATCTGCAGTGCGATTACATCGACCTCTTCTTCATCCACTGGCCCTTCCCGAACTATCATGCGCCGGGGTGTGACGTGGATTCCAGAAATCCCGACAGCAAGCCCTTCTCGGTCGCGGAATTCATGGATACCTATCGTCAGATCGAGGACCTTGTGGACAAGGGTCTGGTACGGCATATCGGTATCTCCAATATGACGATTCCGAAGCTGAATCAGGTCGTGGACAAGTTCCGGATCAAGCCCGTGGCCTGTGAGATGGAGCTTCATCCCTGCTTCCAGCAGCAGGAGCTCTTTGATTATCTCGTGGCCCACGATATCCAGCCCATCGGCTTCATGCCCCTCGGCTCACCGCAGCGGCCCGAGCGCGACATCGTGGCTACGGACATCGCGGATATGCAGGTACCGGAGTTCAAGGCCATTGCCGAGAAGCACGGCGTACATCCGGCCATCATCGCTCTGAAGTGGGCGGTACAGAGAGGCCAGATCCCGATTCCCTTCTCGATCCATGAGAACGAGTATGTCAGCAATCTGATGTCGACCCAGACCGAGCCGCTGACCGATGAAGAGATGGCGACGATCGCCACCCTCGAGAAGAACAACCGCCTTGTAAAGGGCCAGGTCTTCTTATGGCCGGGCGCGAGTGACTGGCACGATTTATGGGACGAGAACGGAACCATTACCGACTGTCCCGATGCGGAGTAATATTCCTTTGTCCGGGGTCCTATACGTGCCCTATGGGTGCGCATCCTCCGGAGGCTGCAAAAGTGAACGACAGGCTTTTATGTCGTTCACTATAGAAATAGAATTGAACAACAGGAGTACAACATGAGCGACTTAATGCGAAATATGGTAAAATCACAGAAGGAGGGGAAGCCCGTCGGGGTTCCCTCCTACTGTACTGCAAATGAACTGGTGCTGGAGGCGCTTCTGATCCAGGCGAAGAAGAAGGACGTGGATATCCTGATCGAGGCCACGGCGAACCAGGTGAACCAGTTCGGAGGCTACACGGGGATGCTTCCCGCGGACTTCAGGGATGTGGTATATAAGATCGCCGAAAGGGTGGGCTATCCGAAGGAACGGATCGTTCTGGCCGGTGACCATCTCGGCCCCCTTACGTGGGTAAATGAGCCCGAGGAGAGCGCCATGGCCAAGGCCGAGACGCTGGTGAAGCTTTTTGTGGAGGCCGGGTATAAGAAGATCCATCTGGATACGAGCATGCGGCTGGCGGACGATGATCCGAACGCGCCGCTGACGGATGAGACCGTGGCGAGACGCGGGGCCAGGCTTTATCAGGCCTGCGAGGACAGCTACCAGGAGCTTTTGAAGAAGAATCCGGACGAGAAGCGGCCGGTCTTCATCATCGGCAGCGAGGTTCCGATCCCGGGCGGTGCGAAGGAGCAGGAGGACTCCATTTCCGTAACGAAGCCGGAGGCTGTCGAGGCGACGCTCGCGGAATACAAAAAGCAGTTTGCCGGACTTTCGGATCCGAAGGCCATGGAAAACGTTATCGCGATCGTCGTGCAGCCGGACGTGGAGTTCGGAGATGACGAGGTCTTCCCCTACAACAGGGAAAAGGCTGCCGAGCTTTCCAAACGGATCCGCGAAATGGACGGGATCGTAATGGAGGGTCATTCCACGGATTATCAGCCGCCGGAATGCTTAAAGCAGATGGTGGAGGACGGTGTCGGGATCCTGAAGGTCGGGCCTGCGCTTACCTTTGCGCTGCGGGACGGTCTCTTTGCCCTGAGTCATATCGAGGAAAGGCTGCTGCCCGGGGAAAAGCGGGCCGGCTTTCCGGAACTTCTGGAAAAGAAGATGCAGGAGGACCCGTCGAAGTGGAAGAAATATTATCAGGGAACGGAGGAAGAGATTGCCGTAAAGCGGCGCTTCAGCCTGTCTGACCGGTGCCGTTATTATCTGGCGGACGAGGAGCTGAAGGCCTGCATCGAAAAGCTGCTGGAGAATCTGGACAGCGTGCATGTGCCAACCGGCCTTCTGTACCAGTATCTGCCGGTGCAGTACGCGAAGGTCCGGGATCAGAAGCTTGAGCTTAAGGCAAAGGCTCTTTTGTTCGATGTGATCGAGGAAGCGGCGGATGATTATAACTATGCCGCGGGGTATATCGAGAGACGCTGATACCGGACAAACGCAGGAAGTAATTTATGCCGGCGCCCGCTTCCCGGCCGCCGGTGTAAATGAAACTTTTTGGGCTTTTCGAAAGATCGAAACGAGCGCTTTATTGAGGAGAAAAAGTATGCTGGTTACTTCAAAGGAACTGTTGCTTGACGCGCAGAAAAAGGGCTATGCCGTAGGCGCGTTCAACGTGGAAAATATGGAAATGGTCATGGCCGTTCTGGCTGCGGCCGAGGAGACCGGTTCGCCGGTGATCATGCAGACCACGCCGGGAACGCTGAAATACGCGGGAACGGATTTTTATCTGGCGAATGTGCGTGCCGCCGCCGAGCGGACAAAGCTTCCCGTTGTGATGCATCTCGATCACGGGAACAGCTTTGCACTGGCCATGGAAGCCTTCCGGAGAGGCTACACCTCGATTATGATCGATGGGAGCAAGCTTCCGTTCGAGGAAAACATCGCGCTGACAAAGAGCGTGACGGATGCCTGCCATCCGGGCAATGTGCCTGTGGAGGCGGAGCTCGGCCGGGTCGGCGGGAAGGAGGACGACCTCGATAACGGGGATGAGAATCCCTACACAGATCCGGAGGAGGCGAAGGAGTTTGTAAAGAGAGCCGATCCCGATTCGCTGGCGGTCGGTGTCGGAACCTCCCACGGGGTCTATAAAGGGGTCCCGAAGGTCAATGTGGACGTGCTGACACAGATCCGGAACGTCGTGGACATTCCGCTGGTGCTTCATGGGACGAGCGGTGTGCCGGACGATCAGGTAAGGGACTGCGTGTCCCGGGGGATCTGTAAGGTGAACTATGCGACGGATCTGCGTATCGCCTACACAAAGGGTGTCCGGAAGTATCTGGAGGACCATCCGGACGATTTTGATCCGAAGAAATACGGCATTCCCGGCATGGAGGAGGTAAAGAAGTACGTCATCCAGAAGATGGAGGTTGTCGGATCCGTAAATCGGGGATAGAGGACGGAGCCGGAAGAATTCTGACCATAATCAGATAGGAGGACAAGGCATGGATGCAGCCTGGGTTGCGGAGTACAAACGGGAAACCGACAGGAAACGAAGGATGGAGATCCTGAAGCGGGCGGAGGAGGAGACGGGGCCGGATGACCCCGCGCTTTTGATCCGGAAGGAGCTCTACGGGAAACGTTACGACCGTAGAGGGGACCAGGACATCGACTATTATATCCGGGGCTGGGTCAATCTGGAGGGCCTGCAGCGCCGGGTGTACCTGCCCGGAGAAAAGAAACGGGTGCGGCGTGAGATCGATTCCGTCCTTGCCGACTGGCAGTATGCTTTATGCCGGGAGCAGGGGGAGGTCGGAGAGAGGGCCTTGTACGATGAGCTTTTCAACATGACTCTGTTTTATATGGAGCTGTGTGAAAAGGACAAGACCTACAATGCCATTCTTCTCGGACTCGGGAAGATCAAGGAAAACCGTCGTGTGGAAAAGATTGCAAAGGAGATTGCACTGATCATCAAGGGCATACCGGAAAAGCTCGGGATCGAAAAGGAACTGGAGCCGTTCCAGAAGGCCGCCGGGGATGCGTTCCGCTATAAGTATCCGTCGGATTCGGCCCTGCTGGACGACAGACTGGGGGCGTAATATGGCTGCTACGATCAAGGATATAAGGCGGGAGACCGGGCTGGCGCTGGCGACGATCTCCAAATATCTGAACGGGGGCAATGTCAAGAAGGAGAACCGGGAGAAGATCGAAGAGGCGATCAAAAAGCTGGATTATCATCCCAACGAAATGGCCCGGAGCCTTGTGACGAAAAAGACCAGAACCATTGCCTTTGTCATCAACGATATCGCCAGTCAGTTCAGCGGTATTTTGTTAAGACATGCGGGTGAACTCCTCCGGAAGGAGGGCTACAGCATGATGATCTGCGATTCCGGCCATGACAAAAGCCGGGAGGCGGAGAATATCCGGTTCTGTATCGAGAAGCAGGTGGACGGGATCCTGCTGCTTCCGGTTTCAATGGACAATGGCTTTTTAGAGCCTGCGGTTAGGGCGAATGTACCTGTGGTGCTTCTGGACCGGGAAATGAAGGAGCAGAGGTTTGACAGTGTGACCATCGATAATCAGAACGCGGCTGAGCGGGCGGTGAATCAGCTCATCCGCTGCGGACACAGGCGTATCGCCGTGATCCATTCCCTGGAGTACACGGGAGCGGAGAGGTTTCTCGGCTATAAGCGGGCGCTTGAGAAGGCGGGCATCCCCTTTGTCAGGGAATATGAGATCGCGGGGAAGCTTCATTCCACGGGACTGGGGTATGAGGGTATGCGTTATCTAACCGCGCTTCCCGAAAGGCCGACGGCGGTGTTCATGACCAATTATGAGATCGGTCTCGGCGTGGTGATGGCGCTGAACGAGGACGGGCTCAGGTGTCCGGAGGATGTTTCTCTGATCGGCTTTGACGAGCTGATCCTTACGCTGGTCATGCGGCCGCGGATGGCGGTGGTGATCCAGCCGATGGAGGAGATCTGCCAGGAGGCGGTCCGCCTGGTCTTAAAGAGAATCCGGGAGGGAAACGCCGCCGTGCCGCAGAGGCTTACGCTTTATGCGCCTCTGGAGGAGGGCGAATCCGTCGCCTGGTACCGGGAGGAGATCGGGAGCTGAGGGAGATAATTTGGAAGCTGCTGACATTGGGTTGTGAAGAACAACCTTTCGAAATGTAACCGCTGCGGACAGGCGCGGAGCAGTTGCTTTTGGTTGTGAATGGATTATTAACAATTTGAATAACCCGTAACAAAAATATGTACAAAATTTTCATGAAATGTTTGTAGAAATCATTATTGACAGAAACGTTTCGCTGGGCTACAATAATAGGCGAAACGTTTCGCTTTTCCTTTTTGAAAATCCGGAAAACGGAACGAAAAATTATGCAAGCTTTGCATGGACGGGAGGGCAATGTGGAGAAGATTAAAGAAAACCCTATTGTGAAAAAGCTCGGCTTCAACCGGATCATCCTATTCTGTGTGCTGATCCTGATGTATGTCGTCTTTTCGCTTCTGGTGCCGGGGTTCGCCGGAATGGCCAGAATTATGAGTGTTTTGAACTATGTATACTTCCTGGGCTTTCTTTCCCTGGGAGTTACCTTCGTGATCGCGACGGGAGGGATCGATTTCTCCATCGGACCGGTTATGTTCTGCTGTGCGCTGATCTCCGGTTATTCGATGATGACGCTCGGAATGCCGACGATTCTGGCGCTGATATTGAGTATTGTCATCGGCCTTCTGTTCGGCCTGTTTAACGGATATCTCGTATCCTACTGGTCGGTTCCGCCCTTCATCGTATCCATGGCCTCGATGAATATCGCGAAGGGTGTTGCGGCGGTGTTTACCAAGACCCAGAGCGTAAGCTGGCCCCTGAAGGACGATATCGAGCATGGCGGGTGGTTCCGTAATCTCGTCAGTGCCAACGGCTTTCCGGTCGGTCTCATTATCTTCCTTGCGGCGGCCGTTGTCTGCATGATCCTTCTGAACAACACCAAGCCCGGAAGATATATCCTCTGCCTCGGAAGTAATCGCGAAGCGGTTCGCCTTTCCGGGGTCAATACCAAAAAATGGGAGATGCTTGCCTATACGATCTGCGGCATTCTCGTCGGGATCGCGGCCATCTTCTTCGTAGGCGCCTATACGACGGTTCAGCCCGGCTACGGCGACCAGTACAACAACGAGGCGATCGCCGGCTGTGTTATGGGCGGTACCTCCATGGTCGGAGGTCTGGCCAGTATCGGGGGAACGATCCTCGGGGTGTTTATCATATCGCTCCTGCAGGAAGGAATCCTGGCGCTCGGCTTCGCAAAGGATATCCAGCTGATTGTGACCGGTATCATCGTTATCGTTGTGGTGTACGCCGACGTTATGGCGCGGCGCAGGAAAAACTAGAAGGAGGCGTGTCTTATGGGTGAATGTATCTTAAAGATGGAAGACATCGACAAATCCTTCCCCGGTGTTCATGCGCTTGACCATGTACATTTCGATGTCAATAAGGGTGAGGTCCACGCCCTGATGGGGGAAAACGGAGCCGGAAAGTCGACGCTGATGAAGGTGCTGACCGGGATCTATACGAAGGACTCCGGATCCATTAATTTTGAAGGCAGGGAAGTAGAATTTCATAATACGAGAGAAGCGCAGGATGCCGGTATCGTTATCGTGCATCAGGAGCTGAACATGGTCGGCGATCTGACCGTGGCCCAGAACATCTTCATCGGACGGGAATTTATGAAGGGCTTCAAGATCGACGACAAAAAGATGATCGAGGAATCCAACCGGCTCTTCGCCGAGCTGAAGATCGAGATCGATCCGAAGGCCAAGATGAAGGACCTGACGGTCGGAAAGCAGCAGATGTGTGAAATCGCAAAAGCCATTTCTCACGACGCGAAGCTGATCATCTTCGACGAGCCCTCGGCGGCGCTGACGGAAAAGGAGATCGAGGACCTGTTCGTGATCATCCGGGACCTTCGGGCCAAGAACCTCGGGATTGTATACATCTCCCACCGTATGGACGAGATCAAGGTCATTACGGACCGCGTTACGGTCATGCGGGACGGCGGCTACGTCGGAACCCTGATCACAAAGGACTGTACAAAGGAAGATATCATCAATATGATGGTGGGCCGCGTGATCTACGAAGAGCCCAAGACGAAGAGCCAGGTAGCACCGGACGCTCCGGTTGTGCTTAAGGTCGAGCATCTGAACGCCGGCCGTATGGTGAAGGATGTGAGCTTCGAGCTTCGTAAGGGCGAGATCCTCGGCTTCTCCGGCTTGATGGGAGCGGGACGTACCGAAACGGCGAGAGCCCTGTTCGGAGCGGATCCGAAGACCAGCGGGGATATTTATGTAAACGGAGAAAAGGTAACGATCAATTCTCCGCAGGACGCGGTAAAGTACGGCATCGGTTATCTCTCCGAGGACCGGAAGCGCTACGGGATCGTGGTCCAGAAATCCATTACCGAAAACTCGACGCTCGCGGCCCTCGAAAACTATATGAGCGGCATCTTCATCAACAAAAGCGCAGAGAAGAAGGTTACGAACCAGTATATTAAAGAACTGGCGACGAAGACCCCGAACGCGGACCAGCTGGTGGTGAACCTGTCCGGCGGAAATCAGCAGAAGGTGGTTATCGCCAAGTGGCTCGTAAGGAACTGTGATATCCTGATCTTTGATGAGCCGACCAGAGGTATCGACGTCGGGGCGAAGAACGAGATCTATAAGCTGATGAACCGTCTGGCCGCGGAAGGAAAATCCATCATCATGATCTCCTCCGAAATGACAGAGATCCTTCGTATGAGTGACCGTATCGTGATCATGTGCGAGGGAGAGAAGACCGGTGAGATCGACATTGCGGAAGCTACCCAGGAACTGATCATGGATAAAGCAACGCGGAATATCGAATAAGGGAGGAAGCCATGACGAAGAAGAAAAACAAACTGTTATCAGATCAAAGATTTATAGTTCTTTTGGTCATCGCGGCCCTGATCATCATCTACATGATCTTCAGCCCGGAGTTCCGGCAGTATTCGTCCATCCTTTCGATGCTGGATTTCTCCTACTATGATGTTCTGATGGCCATCGGCGTGACCTTCCCGCTGATTACCGCAGGCGTGGATCTTTCCATCGGAACCGGTATGGTTTGCTACGCCCTGCTGGCCGGGTCCCTGATCCGGAATCAGCACGTTCCGGTCGGCGTGGCGATGCTTGTCTGCGTATTGCTCGGCTGCATCGTCGGCATGGTCAACGGCCTGCTCATCGCGGTCATGAACCTGCCTCCGTTCCTGGCAACGCTCTGTACCTGCATGATCACCCGCGGGATCGGCTCGATGTCGAGCGCGGTGCCGTGGCCCACGACCCAGCAGGATGGCGGCTGGTTCCATTCGATCTTCAAGCTCACCTTCGGAACGGGGCGGTCGGCGCTGAAAATTCCGATCGGCTTTATCCTGGTGGTGGCGCTGGTGATTTTGATGGAGTTCGTTTTAAACCATACCAAGTTCGGTCGTTATACGATCGCCATCGGCAGCAATAAGGAAGCTGTGATCCTTTCCGGGATTAATGTAAAATTCTATCATGTTATGGCCTATGTGATCTGCGGTCTCTTCGCAGGCCTTGCGGCCATCGCCTACGCAGCCGTGGTGCCGACGGTTCAGCCCGGTACCGGCGCGGGATTGGAGCTGGATGCCATCGGCGGGGTCTTCGTCGGAGGCGTGTCGGCCACCGGCGGTTACGGGTCGGTTCTCGGAACCCTCGCCGGCGTGTTCGTCATCGTCCTCTTGAAAACCGGACTGCCCTATGTCGGACTCCAGGCCAACTGGCAGCAGATCATTACCGGTGCGGTCCTGATCGCCGCGGTTCTGATCGACGTCATCAAGAGACGCCGGGCGGCCAAGGCGCAGTAGCTTTGACGGAAGAGAAATTCATCCGTCGTCTGTAACCTGTTTGGTATAAACGCATGGTGCGTTTATATAGATCAACTAAGAAAAGGAGAGAAAAGATGAAAAAGAAAGTGTTAGCAACTGTTCTTTCTGCAGCAATGGCTGTTTCCATGATGGCCGGCTGCGGACAAAAAGCAGCGGAACCTGCAGCAGCGCCTGCAACAGAAGCGGCAGCCCCGGCGGCAGAGCCCGCACCGGCTCCGGAACCGGAACCGGCGCCCGAACCGGAACCGGCAGCTACCGAAGAAGCCGCTGCAGAACCTGCAGAGGAGCCCGCAGCAGCGGCTACCGAAGGCGAATACACCGCCGGTACTCCGTTCTCCGGAATTACGGCGAAGGAAGCCTACAAGTTCCCGATCGATGTGAAGTCCTTCCAGTCTACTTACTGGCAGGCTGCTCTGGCCGGCATGGACATCGCCAAGGCTGAGCTGGGTGTAGATTACGACGCACACGGCCCGAACTCCGAGTCCGATATCGCTGACCAGGTGAACATGCTGAACTCCGACATCAACAGCAATCCTCCCGGAATCGGCCTTGCTGCCTGCGATACCAGCTCCGTTCTGGATAGCCTGCAGACCTGCGCTGACAAGGGAATCCCGGTTGTCTGCTTCGATACCGGTGTAGCGGATGCTCCGGAAGGCTCTGTTGTATGTACGGTTGCTACCGACAACGCACAGGCCGGTGAGGTTGCCGCTGACAATATGTATGCAGCTCTTGCTGACGTGATCGCAAACGCGGAAGGCCAGGTCCGTATCGGCGAGATCAACCAGGACGCTACCGCTCTGAACATCCAGCAGAGAGGTCTTGGCTTCATTAACGAGATGATCGCTCTGATCCAGGCAGACGGCAAGACCGTTTCCGTAGAAGGAAATGAGTTCTATGTGAATGCTGCTGAAGGCGCTGACAGCGGTGACACCGATGTTGTTATCGAGGTACAGGTTCCTGCACAGACTACTGTTGAGCTTTGCTCCGCTCAGGCACAGGCCATCCTTTCCAAGGCAGATACGATCGGTGTATTCGGCTCCAACCAGACCGCTGCTGAAGGTCTTCTGGCAGCCGATGCCAACCTTTCCCTGCTTGGCTCTGATCCGGAAGCCGGTGATGTCATCGGTGTCGGCTTCGATGCCGGCTCCATCATCAAGGGCGCTGTTGCCAGCGGCCAGATGTACGGTGCGGTTACCCAGTCTCCGCTGATGATGGGCTACTATACTCTGTATGCTCTTACCGCAGCTGCGAACGGAGATCCGGTTGAGGATTATCCGACCGATGGTTATTGGTATGATGCGTCGAACATCGACGATCCGACCATTGCTCCGAACCTTTATGACTGATTTATAACGGTTACTCTGAGGCACCCCGCAGGAGATTCCTGCAGGGTGCCTCTGCATTTATGGGGCGGGCTTATTTGCCTGTCCGGATCTTAAAAATTAATTATTCAAGGAGGCTGTCATGTTAAAAGGAATACCGAAAATCTTACCGCCGGAGCTTTTGAAAATCTTATGCGAGATGGGGCATACGGATGAGCTTACCATCGGGGACGGGAACTTTCCCGGAACGACCTATGGGCAGAAGGTGATCCGCATGGACGGACACGGAGTGCCGGAGATCCTCGAGGCGATCCTGCAGCTCTTCCCGCTGGATACCTATGTGGAGCATCCGGTGGTCCTGATGGCAAAGGTCGCGGGGGACCCGACGCCGACGCCGATCTGGGATACCTATAAGGAGATCGTCCGGAAGTATGATGACCGGGGAGACGCCTGCTTCGAGGAGATCGATAAGTGGGAGTTCTATGACCGTACACGGGACCATTCTTCGGTGGTTATTCAGACCGGGGAAAGTGCGCTTTATGCGAATATTATTTTGAAGAAGGGTGTTGTGATTTAAGGAAACGCGTTACTGTTCACACCCCATGTCAGTAACTTAAGCAAATTTACGTATTGGCGGCGCTTTGGCAAGCCATCTCCCAGACTCTGTGCGCGGGGGCCCCGCAATAATAACGGCCCCCGGGAAATCTTCCGTCCCCCCGTGCTCGGTCCGGGGCCCTCTTGCTCGCGTTATGAGGAAGGTTTTGGGCTTAAGTTACTGACATGGGGTGTGAACATATAAGTCCTTGCAATCTCAGAAGGGATGGGCTATATTATAAAAAGCCTTATTCTAGGAGGTAGATTGTTTGGAAAAAGTGGTTCGAGTCGCCCTGGACGCCATGGGCGGGGACAACGCGCCCCGTGAGATCGTTCTGGGGGCTGTGGAGGCCCTGCAGGCGGCGGAGGATATAAGGATCCTTCTGGTGGGCCAGGAGGAGGTTCTGAAAAAGGAGCTGACTGCTCTTTCGTATGATCCGGAACGTCTTACGGTTGTAAATGCCACGGAGGTGATCGAAATGGCGGAGCCTCCGGTGAATGCGATCCGGAAAAAGAAGGACAGCTCCATTGTTGTGGGAATGAAGCTGGTCCGGGATAAGGAGGCGGATGCCTTTGTCTCGGCGGGAAGTACCGGAGCGGTGCTTGTCGGGGGACAGCTTTTGATCGGCAGGATCCGCGGGATTGACCGGCCGCCGCTGGCGCCCTTGATCCCTACGGAAAACGGGGTGTCTCTCCTTGTGGACTGCGGAGCGAATGTGGACGCCAGAGCGGAACATCTGCTCCAGTTTGCCGAGATGGGCTCCATCTACATGAAATACGTGATGGGCGTCCAGGATCCGAAGGTGGCCATCGTAAATGTGGGTGCCGAGGAGGAAAAGGGAAATGCCCTTGTGAAGGAAACGTTTCCGCTTCTGAAGGCGTCGAAGCAGATCCATTTCGTCGGAAGCATCGAGGCCAGGGAAATCCCCCATGGAGGGGCGGACGTGATCGTCTGCGAGGCCTTTACCGGGAACGTGATCCTGAAGCTTTATGAAGGGGTTGCCGCGACGTTTCTGTCGGCGGTGAAGGAGGGGCTGATGAGTACCCTCCGGAGTAAGCTCGGGGCGCTTCTGATCAAGTCGGCCCTGAAGAAAACCCTGAAGAATTTTGATGCCGCGCAGTACGGCGGCGCGCCGATGCTCGGCTTGAACGGGCTCGTGGTAAAGACCCACGGAAGCGCGAAGGCGAATGAGGTGAAAAATACGGTGCTGCAGTGCAGGACCTTTATACAGCAGGATATAAACGGAAAGATCAGAGAAAACTTAAAACAGGCTGTGCAGAAAACAGAGGAGGGAGAATAAACAGATGGAATTTGAAACACTGGTAAAGGTGATCGCAGAGATTATGAATGTGGACCCGGCGGAGGTAACGGAGGATACGACCTTTGTGGACGATCTGGGAGCGGATTCTCTGGATCTGTTCCAGATTATCATGGGTGTCCAGGAACAACTGGATATCGAGGATTCCGATGAATTTGACGAGGCCATGGGCAAGGTGGTTACGGTGGGTGACGCTGTAGAGCTGCTGAAGAAGGCCAGATAAGAAAAGCAGAAAGGAAGACCATGCGGAGCTTTCCGCATGGTCTTTTTAGGGATGACCGATAGATAAGATGATAAACGAAGAACTGGAAGAAAAATGTGGTTATTCTTTTAAGGATAAGGACCTTTTAAACCGTGCCTTAAAGCACAGCTCCTGGTCCTTTGAGCATAAGGAGGATCCGCTTCTTTGCAATGAGCGGCTGGAGTTTCTGGGGGATGCGGTGTTGGAGCTGGCTTCCTCTGTTTTTCTGTACCATGAGTATCCGAAAAAGCAGGAGGGCGAGCTGTCGCGGCTGCGGGCGGCTCTGGTCTGGGAGGACGCCCTCTTTGAGGCGGCGGAGGAGCTTTCGCTCGGAGACTATCTTCTGCTCGGAAAAGGGGAGGAGCAATGCGGAGGCCGTGGAAAAAAATCGCTCCTGTCCGATGCGTTCGAAGCGTTGATCGGCGCTATCTATCTGGATGGCGGGTTTGCGCCGGCGGAGGCCTTTGTCCGGCGGTTCTGCTTAAAGGACGTGGAACGCCACAGTAGAAACCATGACTGTAAATCCGCTCTGCAGGAGCTTACCCAGAAAAAGAACGGACATCTTCCCTCCTACCGGCTGGTGGCGGAGAAGGGGCCGGACCACAGCAAGGAATTTGTGGTGGAGGTCCTTTTGGACGGGAGAGTGCTCGGCAGCGGAAGCGGAAATTCCAGAAAGACGGCAGAGAAGGAAGCGGCGAAGTCTGCGCTTGAAACGCTGAAGAGGAAAGAATGTATCTGAAAAGCATCGAGGTACAGGGCTTTAAGTCCTTTGCCAATCGAATCCTATTCGAATTTCATAACGGGATTACCGGGATCGTCGGCCCGAACGACAGCGGAAAGAGTAACGTTGCCGACGCGGTCCGGTGGGTCCTCGGAGAGCAGAGCGCGAGGACCCTGCGCGGGGTGTCCATGACGGATGTGATCTTCTCCGGAACGGAGGAGAGAAAGCCCTTAAGCTATGCCTATGTGGCCATTACGATGGACAACTCCGACCATGTACTTCCCGTGGAATATGAGGAGGTGACCATCGCCCGGCGGGTCTATCGGTCGGGGGAGAGCGAGTACCTTTTGAACGGGGCGCCCTGCAGGCTGAAGGACGTAACGGAGATGCTCTATGATACCGGAATCGGTAAGGAGGGGTATTCGATCATCGGCCAGGGCCAGATCGACCGGATCCTTTCCGGAAAGCCGGAGGACAGAAGAGAGCTGTTCGACGAGGCCGCCGGGATCGTGAAGTTCAAACGACGGAAAACGGCGGCAGAAAAAAAGCTGGAGAAGGAACGCGATAATCTCGTCCGGGTCCGGGATATCCTGAAAGAACTGGAGGGGCGGGTCGGCCCCCTAAAGCTTCAGTCCGACGCGGCGAGACAGTATCTGACGAAGAAGGAGGCGCTGAAGGCAGCGGAATTAAACCGGTTTTTGCTGGAAATGGAGGACTCCGAGAAGCGTCTTTCGGAGCTTCGGAAAAACGAGGAGCATACCGGCACAGAGCTGAATGAATCGAAGGCGGGGATGGAACGGATCCACCGGGAATACGAGGAAACGGAAAAGACCATTGCCGAGCTGGATGCAGCGCAGGAATCCATCCGTGAACAGATCTCCAACGCGGCCATGCACAAACAGAAGCTGGAGAGCGAGATCGAGCTTCTGCAGGAGCAGATCAAAACGGCGGAAAGGACAAGGGAGCATTACGAGGAACGTTCCCTTGCCGTTGAAAAGGAGCTCGCCGGGAAGGCGGAGCAGTTTAAGACCTATGAGACCTCTCTTTCGAAGCTGAAAAAGGAGCTCAGTGAGCTTGCCGAAAAAAGGGAAAAGTCCGAGGAAGAGCTTTCGAAGATCCAGAGAGAGGCCAACGAGGCCAGAGAGACGATCCAGCAGGGAAACAAAGAGATCATCGAGCTCTTAAACAAGCGGTCGGAGATCTCGGCCAGGAAGGAACGCTCCGGAACGCTTTATGAACAGACCAATCTGAAAAAGGCGGAGCTGAGTGCCAGACTGATCCAGAAAAAGGCCGAGGGCGCCGAACGGGAGGAGGCTCTGAAAAAGAGCGAGGAAGAGGAAAAGCAGGCGCTGCAGGCAATCGAAGAGGCAAAGGAGGCGCTTGCGGCTTCCAAAAAGAAGGCGTCGGAAACCGGAGAAAGGGTCGAAGCGGAGCAGAAGGCTCTGCTGGATCTGAACGCGGCTTTCCAGAAGGAGCAGTCCAGGTATGAGGCGCTTAGAAATCTGTCCGAGCGCTACGAGGGCTACGGAAGAAGCGTACGCTTTCTGATGGAGCAGAAAAAACGGTTCCCGGGACTCAGGGGCGTGGTGGCGGATCTGATCCGGGTGGAGAAAAAATACGAGATCGCCATTGAGACGGCGCTGGGCGGAAATATCCAGAATATTGTGACCGAGGACGAGGCCTCTGCGAAGGAAGCGATCCGCCACCTGAAGAAGGAGAAGATGGGACGGGCCACCTTCCTTCCGATGGAAAGCGTTACGGGCCGGGATATGGAAAAACAGAAGGGCTTTCTTTCGGAGCCCGGTGTGATCGGCTTTGCGAATACGCTGGTGAAAACGAAGAAGGAATATGACGGGGTCGTATCCTACCTGCTGGGGCGGGTCTTTACCGTGGATACGGTGGACAATGCCCTGGCCCTTGCGAGAAAGAGCGGGTATTCCCTGCATATCGTGACGCTTGAGGGCGAGTACCTAAGCCCCGGCGGCTCCATCGCCGGCGGTGCCTTCAAGAACAATTCGAATCTTCTCGGCCGTATGCGTGAGCTCGAGGAGCTCGGGAAGCGCCTTGCGGATCTGAAGGAAAAAATCGGAAATAAGGAAAAGGAGCTGGAGAGTCTCCGGGAGGAGAAGGAAAGGGTTAAGCTGGAAACCGCCGAAAGGGAGCAGACGCTTCAGAAGGCGGTCCTGGCGGAAAATACCGCAGCCTTGAACTGCAACCGTCTGAAGGAGCAGTATAAGGAAGCGGCTCTGGCCTTTTCAAAGCTCGTGGAGGAGCGTAAGGAGCTGGACCAGACACTGTCTAGGATCCGTGAGGAGCAGACGCAGATCGAGGAGGAGCTTACCGCCTCCAACGACCGCGAGACAAAAATCAAGAAAACCGCAGACGATTTAAGGAAGGTCTACGACCAGCAGACCTACCTGGAGGAGGGTGCGCAGCGTACCGCCAACGAGCTGCGGATGGACGAGTCCGGCATCCGCCAGAAGACCCTGTTCGCGGAGGAAAACCTAAAGCGCGTGGAGGGCGAAAAAAAGAACCTCGAGGAGGAAAAGGAGCGTCTTGTCCTGCAGAAGAAGGAGATGCAGGAGGAGGCCGAAAAGAAGGCGGAAACGATCCGGACGATCCATAAGACGATCAAAGAAACCGATGAGGAGGCCGAACGGCTGAAAAAGCGGCAGGCCGAGACGATAGAGAAGAAGGAAGCGGTCCAGACGCAGCACAAGGAGTTCTTCACAAAGCGAAATGACTTATCCGACCGGATCGCTCGTTTGGATAAGGAGCTGTACCGTCTTCGGGCCCAGATCGATAAGCTGGAAAATGACCGCGAGGGGCTGACCAATTTCATCTGGGAGGAATATGAGATCACGCTTCATAATGCCGAAGGCTACCGGGACGAGTCCCTCGGAGATCTCTATACGCTCCGCCAGTCGGCGCATAAGCTGCGGGATGAGATCCGGCGGATGGGAGAGATCAATGTCAACGCGATCGAGGAATACAAGGAGGTCTATGAACGCTATACCTTCTTAAAGACCCAGCACGACGATCTGATCGAATCCGAACAGACCCTGCTCGGTGTGATCAAGGATCTGGAGGAGGGCATGCGCCGGCAGTTTGAACAGGAATTTGAAACGCTTCAGAAGGAATTCGACAAGGCCTTCAAGGAGCTGTTCGGAGGCGGCAAGGCGACACTGGCGCTTCAGGAGGAGGAGGATATTCTGACCAGCGGGATCCTGATCAATGCCCAGCCGCCGGGAAAGAAACTGCAGAACATGATGCAGCTTTCCGGCGGGGAGAAGGCGCTGACCGCGATCGCTCTGCTCTTTGCGATCCAGAACATGAAGCCTTCGCCGTTCTGCCTTTTGGATGAGATCGAAGCGGCCCTGGACGATTCCAACGTGGGAAGGTTTGCGAAGTACCTGTCCAAGCTTACAAAATACACCCAGTTCATCATCATTACCCACCGCCGCGGCACCATGGCTTCCGCGGACCGGCTATACGGAATTACAATGCAGGAGAAGGGGGTTTCGGCCCTGGTCTCCGTGAACCTGATCGAGGACAAGCTGAGCGAATAAGACGCTGCGGCAGAGGAGAAATATGGAAGAAAAACCAAAAAAAGAAGGCTTTTTTGCCAGACTGAAGAGAGGGCTTCAGAAGACCCGGGAAACCTTTGCGGCGGGCTTTGAAGCGGTATTTACCAACGGAAAGATCGACGAGGAATTCTATGACGATCTGGAGGAGGTTCTGATCACCGGAGACATCGGCGTACGCATGACCGAACAGCTCATGACGGACATGAGGGAGAAGGTGGCGGCGGAGTACATCGTGGATCCGAAGATCGTGAAGAGGTGGCTTCTGGACGAGATCCGCCGGGAGATGCAGACGCCTCCCGATGCCTATCGCTTTGAAAAGGAGAAGGCGGCGCTTCTCATCGTCGGAGTCAACGGCGTCGGGAAAACGACGACGGTCGGAAAGCTGGCCGGCAAGATGAAGGATGAGGGCAAGCGCGTTGTCATAGCGGCTGCCGATACCTTCCGCGCCGCAGCGGGAGAACAGCTCATGGAGTGGGCCAGGCGTGCCGACGCGGAGCTGATCGGAGGAAGAGAGGGCGCGGATCCGGCTTCGGTCGTTTACGATGCCACAGCGGCGGCGAAGGCCCGGAACGCGGACATGCTTCTCGTGGATACGGCCGGTCGTCTCCACAACAAAAAGAACCTGATGATGGAGCTGGAAAAGATCAACCGGATCATTACCAGGGAATACGCGGATGCCTGCCGGGAAACGCTGGTCGTTCTGGATGCGACGACGGGGCAGAACGCGCTGGAGCAGGCCAGACAGTTTAAGGAGGTGACGGATCTCACCGGGATCATCCTGACCAAGATGGACGGGACCGCCAAGGGAGGGATCGCGATCGCCATCCAGTCGGAGCTGAAGGTGCCGGTGAAATATATCGGCGTCGGGGAAGGGATCGACGATCTGCAGAAGTTTGATGCCGATGCGTTTGTGGACGCGATCTTCGATACGAAATAATACGGATAAAGGAGTTTTTCATGTTCCAGTTAGAAGATTTTGAAAAAGCGGAAAAAGTGGTTTCGGAGGTGACGCTGGAAACGAAGCTGGTCTACAGCGAATTTTTAAGCGCACAGACGAAGAACCAGGTCTATCTGAAGCCCGAGAATATGCAATACACCGGAGCCTACAAGGTGCGCGGTGCGACCTATAAGATCAGTACGCTGAGTGAGGAGGAAAAGGAACGCGGACTGATTACGGCGTCGGCCGGGAATCATGCCCAGGGAGTCGCTTATGCGGCGAAAAAGAACGGGATCCCGGCGGTGATCGTTATGCCGAATACGACGCCGCTGATCAAGGTGAACCGGACAAAAAGCTACGGGGCCGAGGTGGTCCTCTACGGGGATGTGTATGACGATGCCTGCAGGAGGGCCTATGAGCTGGCGGAGGAAAAGGGCTATACCTTTATCCACCCCTTCGATGATCCCGAGGTGGCGACGGGGCAGGGAACCATTGCAATGGAGATATTTAAGGAGCTGCCCTTGGTGGAGTACATTCTTGTACCGGTCGGCGGAGGCGGGCTGGCGGCCGGAGTTTCGGCGCTCGCGAAGCTTTTGAACCCGAATATCCGCGTGATCGGTGTGGAGCCGGAGGGCGCGGCGTGCCTTACCGCTTCTCTGAAGGAGGGGCATGTGGTGACGCTGGATCATGTCAGCACGATCGCCGACGGAACCGCGGTAAAAACCCCGGGAACCTCGATCTTCCCCTATCTCCAGAAGAATCTGGACGACGTGATCACGGTGGGCGATGACGAGCTGATCACGGCCTTTTTGGATATGGTGGAAAATCATAAGATGATCGTGGAAAATTCCGGCCTCCTTACCGTGGCGGGAGTAAAGCATTTAAAGCTTCAGGACAAGCGGATCGCGCTGGTCTTATCCGGAGGAAATATGGATGTGATCACGATGAGCTCCGTGGTACAGCAGGGGCTGATCTTCCGCGACCGGATCTTTACGGTTTCGGTCCTGCTTCCCGACCGGCCGGGCGAGCTGGCGCGGGTGGCCGGCGTTGTGGCGAAGGCGCTCGGGAATGTGATCCGGCTCGAGCACAATCAGTTTGTATCCACCAACCGTAACGCGGCGGTGGAGCTTAAGATCACAATGGAATCCTTCGGGACCGCGCATAAAAAAGAGATCATGGAAAAGCTTGAAAAAGAGGGTTATCAGCCGAAGCTTGTGCAGACGAATCTATGAGAAAAAAGAAGGCATTTGAGGAAGGGCAGGTCATTACGATCCACGATCTGCCGAAGGGGAAAAAGATAAAAAAGAAGAAGGCGAAGAAGACCGAAGCAAAGAACCGCGTTAAGGCGGCAGGCTTTCTTGTTCTTGCGATCCTCATTTCCGCGGCTCTCGGAATAGGAGCGGCCTTCCTCGCTGCCGCCTGTAACCATGAGGGCTTTCGTGTCATCCGGCACTGGCCCATCATCGTTTCCGTGTTTGTGTTTTCGCTGTCCTCCATCGGGTTCTTTTCCTCGCATAAGGAAGCAGAGAAGCTCTACGGCATCTTTCTCGCCTTAAGCGCGGTCTGCATTGCGGCGGAGCTGATTATGATGTTTCGGTGAGGTTTTTGGCCACCCGGACAATACTGTTCACACCCCAGGAGTTTTCAAACCAGAAAATCGTGCGGCGGCACGGTGTGATCGTTTCAACGCAGGAATGTGGAAAACGCCGGCACTTAACAAAATTGTCGGCTTGCCGGCGATTTTGTTTAGTACCGCTGCGTTTTCCCCATAGCGAGAGCGGTCCAGCGTTGAAATGATCGCACCGTGCCGCCGCACGATTTTCGTCCGGGAGGCCATTTCCCCCCGCGCCTCACTCATTTGATA
>JAFSXC010000047.1 GCA_017450105.1 Lachnospiraceae bacterium
CGGAGCGGACGCATTTCACCGCTTCCTCTGCCGAAACCTTTTTCTGTTTGTACATATCCTCAAATCCCATGCTGCTTCCTCCTGTTTGATTGTAACTTTTCAGGACCCTGTCCCGAACAGATGCGCTTGATTTTTTTACTGTTCACACCCGATGTCAGCAACTTAAGCAACTTAAGCAAATTTACGCATTGGCGGCGCTTTGGTAAGCCATCTCCCAGACTTAAGTGCGCGGGGGCCCCGCGAAAAATAAGTCCTCCCGGAAAAGCAACGGTCCCCCCCCGTGCTCGGTCCGGGGCTCTCTTACTCGCGCTCCGAGGAAAGTATTGGGCTTAAGTTACTGACATTGGGTGTGAACAGTAACTTGATTTTCCTTTCCCATCATATCATGACAACGAACGGTTTTACAACGGGAAACAGGAATGATAGAATGAAAAAAACACTTATCGTAAATCGAGGACAAAGCATATGAAAAAGAAAGCATTAACTCTCCTGGCGGCTGCCGGCCTCATTCTTTCCATGACCGCCTGTCAGCAGAAAACGGCCGCTCCGGCGCCGGAGGAGACCGAAACAAAAGAGCCGGCCGTTACGGAAACCGAAGAGCCCGTTTCGGAAACAGAAGAAGAAACGGAGTCTGAGCCGGAGGAACCGACGGAGATTTTGGAGACAGAGTCCGAAAAAAAGGAGATGGAGGTCAGCACGATCGGCTTTGTAGCGCCGGACATGGGCTACCGGATCGAGAACCACGCGATAGAGGAGTATGATGAGGACGATACGGATGTGCTTCTCTATACGGCGGACTGGGATACCGTTACGATCACGAAGGACGGCTATGATGACCTGAAGGAGGCGCTGGCCGTAATGAATGCGAATAACGAAGAGACCCTCCTTCATTCCGAGATGCTGAATCAGCTCGACAGCGATTACGAGGAGCGGAAGGAAGGCTGGATCCCCTACGACCTTTCTACAAGGCTTTCGGTGGTGCGGTTCGATGACAAGATCTTTTCCGTAAAAACGACCGGCTTCAGCTTTCTCGGAGGCGCCCACGGCTCCACCTATCTCGGCGGAGTGACCTTTGATTCCCAAACGGGAAGGCGGCTGGAGCTTAACGATCTTCTATTGGATCCGGCCGCAACAAAGGAATTTTCCTCCAAGTATATCAAGGATTATGTAAACAAGGTCTATAATTCCGACGGAATGGGGACCTTTGAGGGCTGGGAGGCAGAGGTGGATCATTTCCTCGAGAGCCCGGTTTGGATTTTGAATGATTACGGACTCGAATACATGATCGATGCCTATATTCTCGGGCCGTATGCAATGGGAAACGTCGAAGTAACCATCCCCTATTCACACATGAAGGGGCTTATGAAGGATGAGTACTTAAGAGATGGTTCCTCCTTTACCTACCAGTTCTCCTTCGGAGAGGAGGTAACGGTGGACGACAGCGGAAATACGCTTTCCGCCATCTATAAGACCGATCCCGACAGCGCCCTCGGAACCCTGACCCTGCAGTTCGGAGAGGAAGCGATCATTGCCGCTCAGAACATCGATGTGGTTTCCAATCCCTGGGTCGTCAAGGAAGCAGACGGCCGCATCTACGTGGTGACCGAAACCGGCCTGTATTCTGAGGATATGGCCTATACCCACATGCTGTTCCAGCTCACAAACGGAAGCTTCTTAAAGCTGGATGAGATCGATGAACGCGCTGTAACCAATGCGGCAGAGGTGGAAGCCATTGTCGAAGGACTGACGTAAGGAAGGCTTATGATTACGAAAGAAATAACGGAAAAAATAAAGAACCTGGCCATCACCGCCGGGAAACAGATGCTTGGCGCCGATCGGAGAGAGATCGGCCTCAATGCCAAGGAGGGGCACGCGAATTTCGTCACGAAGTACGATAAGGCGATCGAGGAGCTGCTTCAAAGGGGGCTGAAGGAAATCCTCCCCGAGGCGGCCTTTTTCGGGGAAGAATCCGCGAACGGAAGCTTTCCCGATTCGGCTTACGTTTTCGTCGTGGATCCCATCGACGGGACGACCAATTTCATCAAGGATCTGAAATGGAGCTGCGTAGCGATCGGCCTGACCGAAAATGGGGAACGCATCCTCGGAATTGTCTATAATCCTTATGCAGATGAGCTTTTCTGGGCTGTGCGGGGCGAAGGCGCCTATTTGAATCAGGCGCGGATCCGGGTATCCGCGGAACCCCTTGAACGCGGCGTGGCTGTTTTCGGGACGGCCCCGTATTATGAGGATATACCGGACCATTCGCTGGATAAGGCCCGGGAATATCTGGAGAAATGTATTGATGTGCGGCGGACCGGCTCGGCAGAGCTGGACTTATGTCTAGTCGCCTGCGGCAGGGCGGAGCTTTATTTTGAGCCCCGGATCCAGCCCTGGGATATGGCCGCCGGGTCCGTGATCGTCGAAGAAGCCGGCGGAACGGTAAAGCAATGGGACGGTTCTCCTCTGGATGTAACGAAGGCCTGCAGTTGTATGGCTTACGGGAGCGGAATTACGCTGGAACGGCTGTAGAAGGCTGCCGGGACGAAGGGAGTACCGGCGGCATCCGGCGTTTTCTTAATACCACCCGCCGGAAAAGCCGATCACCTGACCGGTCATATACGCCGGAGCATGCGCACACAGGTAGATCATCTCCGCAGCCTCCTCCGGCGAAGCAAATCTCCCCCAGGGGATATCCTCCGAAAGAAGCTCCTTCTCCTCCTTCGAAAGATGGTCATTCATTTCCGTGTCCACGCAGCCGAAGGCGATGGCGTTAACCGAAATCCCGCTGGGAGCGGCTTCCTTTGCCAGAGCTCTCGTCAGCGCGTCCAGCCCGCCCTTCGAAGCGGAATAGGCGCTTTCCATCGAAGCGCCGACGCTGCCCCAGACAGAAGAAATATTGATGATACGGCCGCTCTTTCTTCGAATCATATGGGGAAGGGCGGCTTTTATCATGTAAAAGGCACTGTCCAGGTTGGAGGAGAGGACGGTTCTCCAGTCCTCGTCCGTCATGTCCTGAAGCAGCGAAAACCGGCTGATGCCGGCATTGTTGATCAGAAGATCCACCGCTCCAGTCTCCCGGAAGATCCTTTCGGCAAAGGCAGGATCAGCATGGTCTCCGATATATGTCGTCACACTAACAGAAGGACTCGTAAGCTCCTCCTTCAGGGCCGACAACGCCTCCACGCTCTTTTTGCAGGTCAGGATCAGCTCTGCCGGCTCCCTCGCGAAGCGTCTGGCAGCAGCCGCACCGATTCCCCGGGAAGCGCCGGTAATAAGGATCCGGCTTCTCATAGTTCCTCCAGCCTTTTCTGCGCTGATCTGCCCTTTCCGAAGCCCTTCTTTCTTCGTTTATCCAGGATCTGCCTCATAAAATCCTTCGCAGGCTCGTATTCGGTCTGGGAAATTCGAAGCTCCAGCTCTTCATCCTTCATATCCTCTAAATTCCTGCCGACCAGAAGCACATAGAAGGGTGACTGGATCAGGAGAGCCCGGGCCTCATAATCGGCCAGAAGCTCATCGATCAGAGCGGTTCTTTTCGAAAGCTTCTCCGCTTCCGGCGCAGGAAGCAGTCGTTTCACATGAGACAGCAAACGAAGCAGGGTAAATCTGTACGCGAACTCCTGCTTTTTCTCATCCCCAAGAAAGCCTTTATCCGATTCGTAATCAAACTGCGAAACATCCAGCTCCGTCAGCATTTTCGCCAGGCTTCCGGCCAGAAGCCTTTTCGTTTCTTCCCCCTCGGGATCCGTTTCCAGAGCCTTCAAAACCTCATCCTCAAAGGGTTTTTCGGAATACTTCCCATACAAAAGCGCATCCCTTACAAGGTCCTCTTCGGTGCAGAAGCCTCCGGATGCCAATGAATTAAAGAATTCGAGAAGGTCCTGATGCTTAACCTGCGGCAGCACCTCTTTTGGATAAACCGATCTCCGTTCATTCAGAAGAGCAAACATTTCGTTTCGCATCCGGGCCTCCAGCCTTGCTTTCTCACTGAAGCGAAGGCCCCTTTTCGTCCGCTGGGATTTGCTCAGGGTACGTATGAGAAAGGTCTCCGGCGCGGACTCTGTCTGCTCCCGGGCAGCCAGCTCCGGCTCGATCCGCTCCCGGAGCCACTCCGCAGCATCCCCTGCACCCTCCTCTTCCCATAGAAGAAGGGCGCTGATCACCTTGCAGTCAAAGGAAATATGCTTCTTTTCCTCCGCCAGCTTTCCGGCCAGAGCCTCCGTCCGTTCATTCATGGCCACATACCAGAGCTCCGATTCCGTAAGGCCCTCACGCACCACCGCGTCCTTAAAGGCCCGGAAGATGTCGACCAACTGCTTCGGATCATGGGAGAAATTCACAAGATACAGGATTGTGATCCGGTCCTCCTTCTGTTCCGCAAGAATACAGGCCGAAGGCCTGGCCGTGGTACTGTCCATCGTCACAAGGGACAGCTTTCCCGACAGCATATCGTCATCCAATGTCGCCGGGTCCAGATCCTCCGCTTCCATGCAGTTCTTCAGAACCTGAAGCTCCTTTTGCGTAAGAATGCCCACCCGCATGACCCGGTTTTTCGGCTCGGCAGAGATCAGCTTCTGGAAGGAAGCGGAATTCAGAAAAGAAGAAGCCGAGGCATGATAGGCTACTCCGTCGCGGAACAGCCGAAAGCCCTTTGAAAAAAAGAACTCGCGTAATTCCTCACTCCGCTCCGGGAAATTTACGTGGAGCGTGATCTGGCGGCCGTTTCCGACAGATTTCAAAGTCTCATTGATCAAAGCATAACCGATCCCCTGCCTTCGGAATTTCTCCGAAATATAGATATAATCCAGCATCAGAGCGTCGCCTAAAACGTTAAAAAGAGCGACCCCTGCCGCTTCCCCGTTCTTGATCGCCCCCGCTGCATAAGCGAAGTCCGAAAGGGACACACCGTCAAGAAGAGGAGCGAAGGCTTCTTCATTCGCCGATCCGATCCCGGTAAGTATCATCTGTTCCTCCTTATGAAAATACGAGGCCGGCTGTACTCGTCAGCACCTCTCGTTTTACCAGAGACGCATCTCCAACCATCTTCTGAGCAAACTGAACCATATTCGTATCCTCCGCATAAAAGCAAAGCTGCTGGAAGGAAACGTCCATCAGAACCTGCTTCGTCAGATGAATCAGCAGGTACTGCAGGTTTCTCGGAGCTTTCCGGTCCGTGTTGCATAAAAACTGAACAAGGCACCGGTTTTCCGCTTTCTGGGCCAGAAGCGCCGCCCTTGCTTTTTCTTCGGAAAAGACCACCGCCGAAAGCTCTTCATCCGGGTCCAAAGCCGCCAGATCCTCCGAATAGAGACTTTCCTCGGAAAGCATAGCCATAAATTCCGCCTTTTCCCGGATGGAAAGAGAAGACAGCGTATGAAGCTTCTTCGCATCGATCTCCTGTTCCCTGATCTTAAGCACCTGTTTGGAGGATAAAAGGTCGTCCACCTCCAGAATACAGATCTCATCACCGGGCAGAACCAGAAAGCCCTCCTGGGTAAGAAGGCTGTCCACAGCTTCATTTGCCGGGTAGGCAGCGGTCACACTCTCGATCCCTGCCCCTCCGATGGCACGGAGAAACTCCGAAAGAAGGGCGGATCCGTTTCCCTTTCGCCGCTCCTCCTCCCGCACATAGAAATGAAGGATAGAGGCCTCCTCCTCGTGGATGACTGCCGTCAGAACTCCGGCCGCCCGTCCGTCTGAAATGACCCCAAGGCGAAGGATCCCCTCCTCCTCCTTTGTATCCAGAAGAAGAGGGGAAAAGGCAGCCTCATTCTTTTTTCCGATCTGTGTCAAAACTCTCATCTAAAATCCTCTTTCCCTGCTCAGTTTGCCGACGGTTCCACGGTTCCCTCTTTTGTCAGCCGGATCTTCACTGCATTGGTATCGATCAGCATGTCCGAATTGACCTTTAGATCCAACTCCCCCTGAAAATCCTGTTTTGCCTGATCAGAACGGACATATTTAATGATAGCATCCGCCTTTTCACCAACCAATGCGGTTGTCTGAACATAGGAGCCTCCGCCTGTAATAAGCTTCCAGGGTTCCGCTGCGGGAACTTTCGTTTTCTTTCCCTCTTTTTCCACTGTGACCGTTTTTTTTGCGTCATCGATCAGCTTATCCTCCTCTTTTTGGAAGGATCCGAGATAAATGGTCGTCAACTGTGCAAATTGCTGCTCAACGGTTTTGTTCTCCCCATCCATTAATCCGCCAGCGGTTTCCTCAGTAATGCTCTCCGGTTTACTGAGATTTGCACCATTCAACTGTTTATAAAATGTCTGAAGAATTCCTCCTACATTATCCGCATAGCACATGGCCTCGCGATAGAGCGCAATCTCTTCCTTTGTCAACTGAGAAAGGGCCCCTCTTGTCACATTCTCATTCAGAACGGAGAACTGATAAAGGTCAGCGGCCAGAACACCGATATGATAGTTTTTCGCTGCCTTATCGCCCCAGCCCTTGACGGTAGTCGTCAGGCTGGAATCCGCCATTTTGCCGATACCGGTAAACTGGGTATACATAGCCTTCCCCTCTACAACCGAAAACTGGCGGATGAAGCCGCGCACCATATCGGCAAAAAGATTTGTCAGCTCTTCTTCCTTCTGTTCCAGGAGGACCTTATCGACTTTGTTTTTTATCTCCTGAAGCTGCGGCTCATTCTCCGGATCGTCCAAATCTGCCAGCGTTTTCTGATTACGCTGAAGATAGGCCAATTCCAGAATCGACGTACGGGTTCCGTCTCTGTCCAGAAGGCCTGCTCCGCTCCAGAGCTTCGCATCCTTATTCTTCATCTCGAAGGTTCCGGGTTTATAATACTTTAACATCCGCTTATTCCGTTTCTCACACCCTTCCGTAAAGCCCTTCAGATTTTCCATCCACTGCACGTGATTGATCTTCTGGCGCTGCTTCTTGAGAAGTTTAAAATGCTCTCCCATATTCTCTCCGATCTTGGGTGTCAGCTTTTTCCGATCGTCTCTTACCCGAAGCTTTTCACAGCTCAGATTAAAGATGTAGGTCTTCAGGTTTTCCAGTCTTTGCACCTCCGGGCTGTTGCCCTCGACTTTCTTTTTTTCTGCGATCATATTATTCAGCTTGTCTGCCTTTTCGTTCAACTGCTCCACCGTCAAATTTTTCAGTTCCTTTTCCCGGATAAGCATGTTCTGGGGATGCAGAAGAGTATTATTATTGTAAAGATACATGATCTCCTGCTGCTCCATAAAATCAGCCAGAGCCAGCATTTCCACAAACCGGGCGTTATCCATGACGCCGCCCAGACTTATGTATTTTTTTATCATGTTCGAGAGAATATGGCCCGCTTCAATATATCGCCTTTTCTGTTCAAAGTTTTTGTACAGATCATCCACGGTTTTGACTGTAAACATTTTCAGGTCCACGGTTCTCAGCTTTTCAAAAGCCTTGTCCATCGCCGCCAGAGTACGCTCCTTATCCGAGCTTGTCACGTCTTCCATAAAGGCCTGTTTCTCCTCCTGCGTATCCAGCACCTTCATCAAATCCCACTCGTCTCTTAATTCATGAGCTTCTTCTACCTGGATTGCCTTCTCTTCCACATCGATCTTATCGAAATAAGCGTTCACTATCGCCAGATGGTCCTGCGCTTTCTTACGCTTCTCCCGGTATTCCCGTTTGGCCTTGATCATTTCCATCGTGCCGACCTTCTTGCCGCTCACAAGCTGCGTTGCGCTTTTGATCTGCTCCTCTGAAGCCTCTTCGGGAATATCCACTTCACTGGCAAAGCCGCTGCCCTTGAAGATAATGTTGTATTTCTTTACCCAGTCGTCCTTGGTTTGCATGAACTCCTTGGGCACCTTCTGGTTTTTTTTCACGGTATCACTTTTCTTCGTCAGAATCTGCTGTACTTCCTGTTGAACAACCTGCTCTTCCATTTCAAATCCTCCTCAAATTGGTTTCTAATGATATTCCGCTCTCATCATTACATCCGAGTAAAACTCATTCCCTTCATGATAAAACCTCGCCGTTCCTCCGGTGTTGGAGGCAATGGCCGCCACGGAAAGAAGACCGATGCCGTTTCCCTGGCTTCTCGTAGAGCGGTAAAATCCTCCCAACGGACGTACCCTTCCGTTAAAGGAATTTACTGCAACAATATAAAGGTTCTCATTGTTCTGCAGCGTAACGGAAAGTCGGATATACCGGTCTCCCTCTGTCATATCCCGGCAGGCCAAAACCGCATTGTCCAGGATATTTCCGATCACCGAGCACAGATCCGACTCGCTGACCGGAATCTTCTCCGGGAGATCGGTCTGCAGGGTGAGGTCGATATTGTTTTTTTCGGCAGCCTGGCTGTAATGGTTCAAAAGCGCGTTTACAGCGCTGTTTTTACACAGATCCTCGACGTCGTTTTCCGGCATCGAGCTGATATACTGGCCCAGGTAATTCTTGATCCCCTCCAGGTCGTTATTCTGTGCCATCATATTCAGGGTCCGGACGGTCTGTTTAAAGTCATGGCGCGCCCGGGCCGTGCTTTCCATGTATTCCTTCTGCTTTCGGTAGATGCTCTCCTGCATCTCCAGAACCTGGGTTTTTGCCTGGATCTTGGCTACATTCAGGATGCTCTCGACAATAAAATAAAAGATGACCGAAAGCAAAATCAGCAGGGCGAGAAGCGTTCCCTCCAGAATCCAGAAGATCCGGTATACCTTATTTGTATACAGGGTCTCATATTTCTGCGGCACCATATTTATACTTACGAACAAGATGATGAATGAGAGGAGAAAAGTTACAAACCAGATCCGATCCATGTCGAGTCTGTCTACCAGGTGGCTGCCAAACCGACAAGCCGGGTAGATCAGAACGATCGCAGCGACCGTTACGATCCCGAGCTGAATCAGGGCCTTCGAAAGCGTAGGAAAAATACCCCCCGCCTCCGGGTGTATGAGCGCATCCAGTCCATTGGCCGCGTTTGAAAGGACAGAGATCAGAGCGCTGACATAGGCAAAAATGGAGAGGGACTTGCTGATATGCACTGTAAGGCATAAATGGTAAGCCACAAACGCAACGATCAGGAGCGGGACCCTCGCCAGGCTTTCGCTCAATGAAAAACCGCATTCCAGACCGGCTCCTGCAAGAATCAGGCCGGCAAGGACCGGGATCATACGAAGGATTGTACCCCGCGAGCCGTATTTCAGCTGATGCGCCATCGGTGCCAGACAGAACAGAGCTCCCGGCACCAGGATCAGATTGGAAAGAACTGCCGCTAGAAAAAGATCACCCTTCACGCTTCGCCCTCCCCTTCATTTCATTCCGCACCTTTGTGAACATATAGTTCTGCCAGGTCTGCTCCATCAGCTTTGACTTTCTGAGGTTGACCGGGAAGATGACCTCGCCGGTCATCACACAGGTTCCTCCGTCAAAATGGAGGATATAGTCCATGTTCACAAGCACACCCCGGTTTACGAGAAGAAACCTTTTGTCCTCCCCGAGAGGATTGGCCACCGAATAGAAGGGCGCATAGGACCGGTATTTTTTTCCCGAGGTATCTCTGACCTCCACGTTATGTCCGTCTGCGCAGGCAGACAGGATCTCACTGTATTTTAAGGAACAGGTTTCTCTTCCGCACATCAGTTCCAGCGAGGGCGTAAGAGAGGTCTTTTTTTTCAGGACATCATCCAGCAGCAGAAACATTCTCTCCCTGTCTACGGGCTTTTCCAGATAATCATAGGCGTGGAGACGGAAGGCTTCGCTCATATGTTCCATACTGGAGGTGGCAAACACGATCAGCGCGTCCGGATCCCGCTTTACGATCTCATTGGAGGCCTCGATTCCGGATATGCCGCCCATGTAAATATCCATAAAGATTACCGTATAGCGGAAGGGCGCATAGTCCTTCAAAAACTCCTCTGCCCCCTTAAAATAAGAAAAATCCACGGAGATCTCATGGTGGGCCGTATATTCCCTGATCAGTCCGGAGAGCTTCCCGGCTTCGGTTTCCTCGTCATCTATGATCGCAACGTTCATCCTTCATCGTTCAAAGCACTCGCTTTGGATTATGCCCAAAATAAGAGCTGACATTCAAACTGAATCGCTGAACAAATCAGCGTTTCTCCAGTTAATAATTATGGCAAATCCGCTTGTTCCGTGTCAATAGCGCCAAATGCTTTTCGTGCTGTCTGAACTGTTTTTCATGCTGTTTTTCTTGAAATTTTCCTCCGCTTCGGGTGTAATAGCGAATTGAAAAACAAAAAAGCCTGTATGTGAATAAGGAGGAAGCAATCATGGCATTCGGAGTAAAGATCAAATCTTTCAAGACAAAAAAAGAGTACACCATCGAGGAGCTTTACGAAGCGATCAAGGACAAGGAATTTACCGCGGGAAAGCCGGAGTTGACCAAGAACGGAATGGCTTACATCATTACCTTCCCGCCCATTGATCACAACAACCAGATCTGGGTCATGCAGGGCCAGATGAAGAAGCCCCCCTACTCCAAGTGGTCGGTGCAGAAGCAGCGTGAGGCCGGGGTCGGCAACATGGTGGGCAACATGGTTATGGACGAGCTTACCAACGGATGGAATCAGGCCTCTTCGGTATTCGGAAAGAAGTCTAAAAATACGGAGAAGCTGGTGGAGATCACAACCGAGGAGCTGGATGCCCTGGGGCTGTAAGCATTTAGAGGAGAACAAAGTATGAAAAAGAAACTGATATCCGCACTTTTGACAGCTTCGCTGATACTGGCTGCCGGCTGCGGCCAGGCGGCTCCCGAGAAGACAGCAGAAGCCCCGGCGGCCGATGCCGCTCCGGCTACGGAAAGCAGCCCGGCGGAAGAGACTCCGGACGTAGCGGTCGTCGAGGAAACGACGATGGATGAGGACGGACAGATCTACACCACCAGCCTGGCCATGACCGTGAACAATGCGGACGGACGGCTGAACATCAATCGCGCAGAGGTCAAAAATGAACCCATGGGACCTCCCGGTACCTGGACCATCTTCGTGTACTTATGCGGCACGGACCTCGAAAGCAGCGGCCAGGGTTCCGCCAGCGGCGATGTTGTACAGATGCTTGAAGCGACCGCCAATGACAATGTGCAGTTCGTGATTCAAACCGGCGGCACCTATGAATGGATGAATGAATACTTTGATCCCTCTGTCGGAGAGCGCTGGCTGATTAAGAATCAGGAGCTGGAGCTGGTGGATTCGGTAGAGCTCGGAAACATGGGGGATCCCAAAACCCTTTCGGATTTCCTGTCCTGGGGCGTTGAAAACTACCCGGCAGAAAAAATGGGCGTTATTCTCTGGGATCACGGCAGCGGCTCCGTCAACGGCGTCTGCTTTGACGAAATCTATGATAGCGATTCCCTCTCCCTGCCGGAGCTTAACCAGGCCTTTTCCGAGGTCTATGGAAAAATGACCGATCAATTCGAATTTATCGGCTTCGACTGCTGCCTGATGGGGACATTGGAAACCGCCAATACGCTGGCCACTTATGCCCGGTATTTCTACGGTTCTCAGGAGATCGAGCCCGGAACCGGCTGGGATTACACAGCGATGGGGAACTTCCTGGCAGAAAACAACGATGCAAACGGAGCGGATCTCGGAAGAGTTGTTACCGACAGCTTTTATAATGAGTGCGCCTCGTTGGAGCAGGAGAGCGGCGCCACCTTCAGTATCGTTGATCTGGATAAGATCGACGAGCTCTCGATTGCCTTCAACGATTACGCAATGGCCCTTTACGAGGTGGCGGGAGAGGATATCTCCTCCGTGGTCAGAGGCGTTGCAGCTGCCGACAACTTTGGCGGAAACAACCGGTCCGAAGGCTACACCAACATGGTGGATATCGGCGGGATCGTGGCCAACTGCGCGGATTATGTGGACGGAACCGCGGTTATGAACGCCCTTGCCGACTGCCTTGTATACAATGTCAACGGTTCCACCCATGCGGGCGCATCCGGCCTTTCCATCTATTATCCGCTGGAGGTTCAGGGGTCTGAAGAGCTCACTCTCTTCTCCGAGATCTGTCCCAGCCCCTATTTTATCTCCCTCGTGGATATGATTGCCCAGGGCTATTCCGAGGAAGGCTACACCAACGACGAGTTCTTCTCGGAGGACGGAGAATGGTATTCCGAGGATCTGACTCCGGATTATAACGACGACTCCTACTTTGGGTATGCGGATGATTATGAAAGTGAGGAGAGCGAGCTGATCACCTTCGAGGTGCCGCCCCATATGGATGAAAACGGCGATTACGGCTTTAAGCTGGATGAACAGGGGCTGGAGTACGCTGCCGTCGTGAAGGCACATATCTATCTGTACGACAGAGAAAGCGACCAGGGTCTGGATCTCGGTGAAACCTATGATGTTCTCGCTGATTGGGAAACCGGAGAGATCTATGATAATTTTGACGGCTACTGGCTTGCCCTGCCGAACGGCCAGGTCCTTCCGACCTATATTGCCGACACCACCGATGAATACACGGTGCTGACCTCTCCGATCCTTCTGAACGGGGAGCGGACCAATCTCCGTGTACGGCAGTATGATGATTACAGTGTCATTGTAGAGGGTGCCTGGGACGGTATTGATGAAAACGGCGCGGCATCCAGAGAGATTAAAATGCTGCATGCCGGTGATGAGGTTACACCGATCTGCTATCTGGACGACGACTCTGAGGTGGAGCTGGATCCCTACATCTGGCAGGACGGCGATACGCTGGCCTATGACTATCTGCCGCCGTCGGATTATTTCTACTGCTTTGAGATCGATGATGTATACGGAGATTTCTACGTCACCGACATGGTCATGTTTACCATTGACGAAGAAGGAACCATCTTCTTCACAGACCTGACGCAATTATAATTAAGGAGGATCATAATGTCTGAAGAAATAACAAAAACCGAAGGAACTGAAAATCAGGACCCGAAAAAAAAGAAATTCTTTCTCAGTGAGAACACTCTGGAGGTGCTGGTAGCCATCTTCCTCGGCATTACAGCTCTGCTGACCGCCTGGGCCACCTGGATCGGCTCGCTCCATGGCGGCAATCAGGCCACAAACTATACCACCAGCAACAACCTGGCCTCAGAAGGAAATGCCGAATACAATGCCGGCATGCAGCTTTATCTTTCCGATCTGATGGCCTGGAATACCGTACTGGATTACTCCTTCGACAAGGAGATCGCTCTTATGGAAGGCAATGAAGCCGAAGCGGAAATGATCCAGGGGAAGCTGGATCAGTACATCCAGCAGAACAGCAGTCAGATCCTTCTGGATGCCGCTGATCAGATGACCGAGGACATGAACTCTCCCTTCGAGGTTCCGGGGATGACTTCTCAGTACTATGTAACGGCGAACGAGCTTCTGGAACAGTCCAGAGAGCTTCTTGAACAGGGAAAACAGGACAACGCCAACGGCGATGCCTATAACCTGGTCAACGTCATCTATTCCCTGGTTCTGTTCCTGCTTGGTATCGTCGGTATCTTTAAGCGGCTTCCGAACCGTGCGGTGCTGCTTCTCATCGCCGTCATTGCCCTGGTCGCCGCCACGATCTATATGACGACGATCCCGATGCCTACCGGCTTTGATCTTGCAAGCTATTTCCGTCAATAAAGACCTGTTATCACCAGACAGGGGGATATATCCCCCTGTCTTTTTTCGTTTTGGCTGACTTGATGCGGCGCCTGCGTTGATATGAGTTTACCGTGCCGCCGGTTACTGCTCACGTTACTGTTCACACCCCATGTCAGTAACTTAAGCAAATTTACGTATTGGCGTCGCTTCCGCAAGCCATCTCCCAGACTCTGTGCGCGGGGGCCCCGCAATAATAACGGCCCCCCGGGAAAACTCCCGTCCCCCCGTGCTCGGTCCGGGGCCCTCTTGCTCGCACTCCGAGGAAGGTTTTGGGCTTAAGTTACTGACATGGGGCGTGAACAGTAACCTGCTCATGCCCGATATCCGTCCGCGAACCCATTTTCTATTTTCTCCCGCCACCGAACGTGGTAGAATAAGCTTATGAATACACATTATGGCGAAATCCTTTATGAAGACAGCGATCTGTGGGTCGTTAGGAAGCGAGCGGGCGTAGCTGTTGAGGAAAACGGAGTCCGACGGGATCTTTATACAGAGCTGAAGTCGGAGCGGCTTCAGAAAAATGAAGAACCTCAGGTTTATCTTGTCCATCGGCTGGACCGGAATGTGGAAGGAGTTCTGGTCTTTGCCAAGACGAAGGACGCCGCGAGGGTGCTTTCGGAGGAGCTCCAGGCCCATACCTTGAAAAAAGAATATCTGGCCGTTGTCTGCGGCGCCATGGATCCCCCCGAGGGAGAGCTTAGAAATCATCTCGGAAAGCAGGGACGGGTGGCCTATGTCGAACCGGTCGAGAGGGAATGGACCAAGGAGGCAGTTTTGTCTTATCGTACGATTGCGACTTTAGAAAATGTCTCTCTTCTTCATATCGACCTTGAAACCGGCCGTTTCCATCAGATTCGGGTGCAGCTTTCCCATGCGGGTTCTCCGATTCTCGGAGACAGAAAATATGGAAAAAGCCCCTTCTCCGAAAGCGTTCCCTACCCGGCTCTCTGCGCCTTTCGCCTGAGCTTTCTGCATCCCCGCACAAACGAGAACCTGAGCTTTCGGATCACCCCGGAGGGAGCTGCCTTTTTGCCGTTTCTGCCCAGTCTTGCCAAGCTGTGACAATGGTGTGAGCGAATCCTCGGAGAAGTTGAATCGCCACTCTGATGCTCAGTCTGTCCCGCTTTATTTCGATGCCGAGGCGGGGCTTATTGTATGTGACAGCCTTCTTTCTCTGCAATATCTTAAGCGATTATTATTGGACCGTCTATATTCTGGTAATGCGGCAGGAGCCCGAGGTTTCCGGGTTCATGGCAAACCTCGGATGGAAGGTAGCTTTCCAAGCGGTAGTTATTCGAGCGAGATATTCACAACGAGGAAGAGGCAGGCCTCTTCCTCGTTGTGAATGTTTCATTGGAATGAGACGCAGGGAATGGTCCCCGGCAACCAAGCCGGGGACCATTCCTTGCGTCTCATTCCAATGAAACCGACAAAAAAAGAAAACGAAAACTGAAAAGCTCGCTTTCCGTTTCCGTTTTCTTTTTTTGTCGATCTCGCTCGAATAACTACCGCTTGGAAAACTGCGGTGCACGTCGCGCAGCCTTGAGGCCGTACTTCTTTCTTTCTTTCATACGCGGATCACGCGTCAGGAAGCCTTCGCTTTTTAAGGTCGGGCGATATTCCTGGTCAGCCTCGATCAGGGCTCTGGCAATTCCGTGGCGGATGGCACCGGCCTGGCCGGTATAGCCGCCTCCCTTGACGTTCACCAGAACATCATATTTGCCTTCGGATTCCGTAGCCACCAGAGGCTGTCTTACGATCACCTTCAGCGTCTCCAGACCGAAATACTCATCGATATCTCTTTTATTAATCGTAATCTTTCCGGAACCCGGCACCAGATATACTCTCGCTACCGAGGATTTTCTACGGCCAGTCCCATAAAATTTATCTGTTTTTGCCATTTCTCAATCCTCCTTAAATATCCAGATGTTCCGGCTTCTGGGCTGCGTGGGGATGTTCCGGTCCCACATACACATAAAGCTTCTTATACATTTTACTTCCAAGGGGTCCCTTCGGCAGCATGCCCTTGACGGCATGGGTCAGGACACGATCCGGATGGGTCTTCAACTGGTCACGAAGGGTAATCTCCTTCAGGCCGCCTACATAATCGGAATGGCTGTAATATACCTTCTGATCCAGCTTCTTTCCGGTTACCTTTACCTTCTCCGCGTTTACAACGATCACATAGTCCCCGGTATCTTCATGGGGCGTAAAGATGGGCTTATTCTTTCCCCGAAGGATCTTGGCCACTTCCGAAGCAAGCCGTCCCAGGGTCTTCCCGTCAGCATCCACCACGTACCATTTCCGTTCCACGGCAGCGGGGTTTGCCATAAATGTCTTCATTTGGTTTTCCTCCTGATGATTTCACAGTTACTATCTGAAAAGGAGTCAGGTGTGTACCGGGCACCTTAGTCCTTACAGTCTAGATCACAAGCCTTAACATTGTAAACCCGTTTTTTTATGCTGTCAACGGCTTTGCCATGATTTTTTCGACTTTTTTCATTACAATAAAATAGCAGATCATAGTCCAGAGGAAGGCAGCCAGCCAGGCCATGGGGTCACAAAGGGCCGCCAGGACAAACTGCATGGTCTGCATGGCTGCCACGGCACAGATCAGCCGTGCGATCAGCTCCACAACTCCTCCGAGCATCGGAAGCAGTCCGAAGCCGCAGCCCTGCATTACATTCCGGAAGATAAAGATCAGGGAAAGCGGCAC
Organism: Lachnospiraceae bacterium; assembly: GCA_017450105.1. Lineage (GTDB taxonomy): Bacteria > Bacillota > Clostridia > Lachnospirales > Lachnospiraceae > RUG12461. The sequence continues at coordinate 16,306 of JAFSXC010000047.1, forward strand.
ATAGAACAGCCCCCACGCCAGAACAATGGTATTCGCATAGGAAAGGATCGGCGTCAGATCCACGCTCGCATCAAAGAACCATTTGATATAAACCGGCATACCGAAGTAGAGGATCGCGCTCGTGGCAAGCGCATAGATGATCTCCACCAGAACCGCCTTCCGCACACCATCCCGGATCCGTTCGGGTTTTCTGGCACCGAAATTCTGTCCCGCATAGGTGGCCATGGTCTGCCCCATGGCGATCATTCCCATCGATGCGATATTGTGCACCTTTCCCACGGCCGCATAGGCAGCGACCGGAACAGAGCCGAAAAGATTGATGGCAGCCTGCATAATGATCGTACCGGAGGCAGTGATCCCGAATTGAAGAGACATGGGTACGCCGATGCGAAGCTGTGTAAGGTAAAAGCGACGGTCCAGACGGAAATGCTTTTTCGAGGGCCGGATCGCGTCCTCCTTCCGCATGATATGGATCGCGCAGAAAAGAAAGGAGATCCCCTGGGAAAGCACTGTCGCCCAGGCGGCTCCGGCGGTTCCCATATGCAGCCCGATAATGAACCATAAATCCAGAACGACGTTCATACAGGCCGATACGATCAGGGAAATCAGAGGAACCCGGCTGTTTCCGATGGCCCGGAGCGAAGAGCTCAGGAAATTGTAGCCCACAAGGCATACCATCCCGTAGCAGATCACGGAAATATAGGAATACGCATCCTCAAAAATATTGGTCGGCGTATTCATGGCCGTAAGAAGCGGCCGCATACACAAAGAAAAGATCAGAGTCATGACCAGGATCACAAAGATCGAAAGCACGGCACCGTTTCCCGCCGCTTTCTTCGTTCCCTCCAGATCTCCTTCTCCGAACTTCTGAGAGACCAGAACCGTAAAGCCCGTGGTCAGCCCCATGGCCAGTCCGTTCATGAGGAACATGATCGTTCCGGTGGATCCCACCGCCGCCAGAGCGTCCGCTCCGACATAGTTCCCGACAATGACGGAATCCACAGCATTATAAACCTGTTGAAACGCATTACCGATAAACAGCGGCAGCATAAATTTCAGCATAATTGGAAGGGGCTTCCCCTCCGTCATGTTTCCTTTCATTTTACCTCATGCCTCACCACTTCAAACCGTTCCAGCTTCACATCCATATCAAAAACATCGATTCCGGCCTTCTGCTTGGCAATGGAAACCTGTTCCTCGACCGTATCCACCCCCTCCAGATCCGGAAGCAAAAGTCCACGCTTCATGCCCTTGGTAACGATCACACCGTACTTCTTCACATCCAGCTCCGTCTCGGAGGAAATGGGCTCCGCTGGGAACAGTACATCCACGCTGATTTCCAGCTCCGGCAGCTCCGCCTCCGTGATCGGAAGGAAGCGGGGGTCCTTCGTGGATGCGGAAATGGCGTTACCGATGATCTCCTCTCCGAGATTCCTCTGAATCGGCGAAATTGTTCCGATGCAGCCTCTTAACGCGCCGTTTTTATGAATGCTGACAAAGGCTCCGGCCCGTGTATCGGTAAGCTCCGCCGGCAGTCCCTCCGGCAGGTCGATCACTCTTCCCTCCCGGATATAGGCCTCCATGGAAGCCCTTGCCAGGGTAATGTATTCATCCTCTCCATTTCGTTTTTCCATTTCCTTCTCCTTTAAAAACCTGCGGTTTTCATCCCTTCCGACCACCTCATAGGTACAGACTCCGTAGCCGACTCCGAGCTTGTCCTCATGGTGCAGACACCTTGTCTTCAAAGCCAGCCCGTCAAAGGCTCCCGCCATGATGCAGAACGACCTGTGTCCGCACTCGGCAGCCGCATCCAGAAGCGACTCCGGGAAGGCCAGAAGATCCTTGAAATCCGCCTTTCCCATGGCTTCCATGATCCTTTTATCGTAAACCGGCCCCTCCGGCACAAAGCCATAGGGCCCATGCTTCTGGAGCTTATGGGACAAGTCCCCGCTGGCGACATAGACCACACGCCGGTTCAGCTTCTCGGAGATTTCCTGGATCAGCCGTCCGAGCTGGTAATGCATGGCAAGGCTTTCCCCGGAAAGACCGATCCGGATCAGATTAAAATCCGTAATATATTTGCAGATATAATAGAGCGGGATCAGGGTACCATGATCGAGAGAGCTGTCCCTTTCCCCGAAGGTTCCCGCCGGGATCCCGCGCAGAGCCGCCGCGCGTGAAAGCTCCTCGACAAATGCTTCGTCATAATCCACGGTAAAAGAAACCTCCGGAGCCATAAAGTGCGCCATGTC
>JAFSXC010000048.1 GCA_017450105.1 Lachnospiraceae bacterium
ATCGCCGATCGCATCCCTCAGCGCACTTCTCAGTCTCACTCTTTCCATCATGCCCTTGGTCTGGCAGTAATCCACCGTCTCCTCCAGCACCGCCTGGGCCTCCGTCAGAAGGTCCCCGGACTCCCGGACATAGACAAAGCCTCTGGAGATCAGCTCGGGACCTGCCAGGACCTGATTTGTCCCCTTTTCGAGCGTCAGAACCACGATGATGATCCCCTCCTCGGCCAGGAGCTTCCGGTCCCGGAGCACCACATTCCCGACATCTCCGACGCCGAGTCCGTCCACAAGGACCTTTCCGCAGGGGACCCGGTCCGTCACCTGGGCATGTTCATCGTTGATCTCCAGCACATCCCCGCCGGTCAGAATATGAATATGGTCCCGCGCCACACCGAGCTCCTCGGCAATGGCCGCCTGGGCCTTCAGATGGCGGTATTCTCCATGGACCGGGATCGCGTATTTCGGCTTCACAAGGGAGTAGATCAGCTTGATATCCTCCCTGCAGGCATGGCCGGATACGTGTACATCCTGGAAGATCACATCGGCACCCTTCATGAAGAGCTCGTTGATGACATTGCTCACCGCCTTCTCGTTTCCGGGAATCGGATGGGAGCTTAATATAATCAGGTCCGTGGGGCGGATCTGGATCTTTTTATGCATACCGTTTGCCATGCGGGACAGAGCCGCCATCGACTCACCCTGGCTGCCCGTTGTGATCAGGACCGACCGGTTATCGGGGATGTTTTTCAGATCATCGATATCGACCAGGGTCTTGTCCGGGATCTTGATATACCCCAGCTCCGAGGCGATGTTGATGATATTTACCATCGAGCGGCCCTCGATCACGACCTTCCGTCCGTATTTATGCGCCGTATCCATAACCTGCTGGACACGGTCCACATTGGAGGCGAAGGTGGCGATGATGATCCGGTTCTTTTTATGATCCGCGAAGATCTCATCGAAGATCCTTCCGACGGATTTCTCCGATTCCGTAAAGCCGGCGCGCTCCGCGTTCGTACTGTCGCACATCAGCGCAAGGACGCCCTTATTTCCGATCTCTCCCAGCCTCTGCAGGTCGATCGTGTCCCCGAAGACCGGCGTATAATCCACCTTGAAGTCGCCGGTATGCACAACGATCCCGACCGGGGAATAGATCGCCAGCGCCGCCGCGTCCTGGATGCTGTGGTTTGTCCGGATAAACTCCACGCGGAAATCTCCGGAGTTTATGTGCTGGCCGTATTTTACTACCTTCCGCTTAACCTTGGAGAGCATCTTATGCTCCTCGAGCTTGTGCTCGATAATACCCATCGTAAGCTTTGTCGCATAGATCGGAACGTTGATCTCCTTCAGCACATAGGGGATGGCTCCGATATGGTCTTCATGGCCATGGGTGATAAAAAAGCCCTTGACCTTATCGATATTGTCCTTCAGATAGGTTATGTCGGGGATCACAAGATCAATACCGAACATATCATCCTCCGGGAACGAGAGTCCGCAGTCCACGACGATGATGCTGTCGTCGTACTCAAAGACGGTAATGTTCATCCCGATCTCTTCCAGACCACCCAGCGGGATGATCTTCAGTCTCGGGCCCTCGAGCTTTTCCTTTCCTTTTTTCTTTTTCATTCCTTTTCCTTTCCGTAAAGGCGTTGGTGCTTGTAACAACAAAGAGCTTCGCTCTGCGAAGCTCTTCTCCTTAAGCGCATTAAATGTTCTTATTCAGGGCTCCTTCTTTGGCGGTATGCGCCCTTATCCCTGCAGAACTTCTGTATCCGCATCCTCCAGAAGGGCCGAAAACAGGGGCGCGACGGCATTTAAAACCTTCTCGTCCTCCACGAATTCATACAGGGCCTCCTCCGGCCCCTCCTCTCCGGTCTTCCGAAGCACATAAGCGGTATCGTCTTCCTCGGTCTCTCCCTCGGTTACGAGAAGGTATTCCTCGCCCTGAAGGACGGTTTTTTCCACAACGAAAAACCGTAAGGTCTCCCCTCCCTCCGGATCCAGAAATTCGATTTTTTCCATTATTCTTTCGTTCCTTCCAGTCTGCGTCTTTCCATCCAGGAGTCCAGGATCAGCGCCGCGGAGACCATATCCGAATAGGTCTTAAAGCTTCTTGGCGCCACACCGGTTTCCTTAAGCACCCGCTCGGAGGCCGCCGTCGTAAACCGTTCATCCTCAAGCTCCACGGGAAGGCCGAGACGTTTCGTCAGCGCCTCCTGAAACTCTCTCGTCAGAGCGCACCTCTCACCCTCGATTCCGTCGAGTCCCTTCGGGAGGCCGAGAACGATCCTCTGTACCCCGCGTTCCTTACAGATCTCCTCGATCCTGGCCAGCGTCCGGCGCCATTTGTTTATCCGCTCCCGCCGGATCGTCTCCAGGGCCTGCGCCGTAAGAAACAGGCCGTCCGAAATGGCGACGCCTACCGTCTTATCCCCGAAGTCCAGACCGAGGACCGTTTCAGCTCCAGCCATTGGTCTTGATATATTCCTCCAGGATTTCCTCCACGAGCTCCTCGCGGTCCACCTTCATAATCAGGCTTCTGGCTCCGGCATGGCTCGTAATGTAGGTGGGATCGCCGGACATCACATAGCCCACGATCTGGTTCACGGGATTATAGCCCTTTTCCGTCAGCGCCTTATAGACCTGGGACAAAACGTCCTTTACCGCGATCTCCGGCTCCCGCTCCACCTTAAAATATTGTGTATTCGATAAGTCCTGCATGCGCTACCTCCGACGTCATACTTTTTTCTATTTTACTCTTTTTTTTCGGGATTCGCAACCACCAGGTCAGGGCCGCCCTGTGCCGAGGCAAAAACCTTCCCCCGGACGACCCGGTTTCTCTCTCCCGTTTCACAGACAAAGCGCACATATTCCCGGTTCAATCCGGTAAACAGTCCGTTCTCCCCGGTCTCCAGAAGGACCTCGGTTTCCCTTCCACGGTACCATAACCGAAAGGCTTCCTCGCAGGATGCGGACAGCGAGATCAGTTCTCTTGCCCTCTCCTTTTTTACCGGCTCCGGCACCTTCCCCTCCATCGCCGCGGCCCTGGTCCCTCTTCGTTCGCTGAAGGGGAACACATGCAGTTTTGCAGGCGCAAGCCTTGTAAGGAAGGCCCTCGTCTCCTCAAATTCCTCCTCCGTTTCCCCGGGGAAGCCCGTGATCACATCCGTCGTGATCGCCGGATGAGAAAAGCTGTCCCGGATCATCGCGCAGGCCTCTTGATATTCCGCGGTCGTATACTTCCGGTTCATCCGTTTCAAAACAGGATCGCTTCCGCTCTGAAGTGAAAGATGGAAATGGGGGCAGAAGGTCTTTAAGCCCTCCATTTCCGAAAGGAAATCCTCCGTGACAAGACGCGGCTCCAGAGAGCTGAAGCGAAGCCGTAACAGTCCCTCCGAAGAAAGCGCATCCAATTCCCTCATCAGAGCGGTCAGGGTTTTGTTGTTGTCCTTCCCGTAAGAGGACACATGGATCCCGGTAAGCACGATCTCCCGCGCTCCTTCGTTTACCATGGTCTTCGCTTCCTTCAAGATCTCCTCTTCCGCCCTTGTCCGGCATCTTCCTCTGGCATAGGGAATAAGGCAGTAGGAGCAGAACTCGTCGCACCCGTCCTGAATCTTTAAATACCCTCTGGTCCGTACCGAGGGAAGCCCCGCCGGGGTCTCCGTAAAGCACCTTCCGGCTTCTGCCAGATCGTCCACCGCTGCCGTCCTTCTTCCATTTTTGAAATACTCCTTAAGGAGCCGCGGCAGCTCCTGCTTTTTATCATTTCCGATAAGGATATCGATGCCTTCGTTCTGCCCCAGCTCTGCGGCATTTGTCTGCACGAAGCACCCCGCCGCCACCACCACGGCATTCGGGTTTAGGGCTCTCGCCCGGGAGAGCATCTGCCGGGATTTGGCATCCGCCGTATTCGTCACGGTGCAGGTATTGACCACGACAACATCCGCGCTTTCCGTGAAGGGAACGATCTCGTAGCCTGCCTCCTTCAGCAGTTTTTCCATGGCGTCGGTTTCGTATGCATTGACCTTGCAGCCAAGGGTATGCAGAGAAGCTTTCATAGATTGACTTTTCTCCTGTTTTTTGCTACGATGCAGGTAATGAACCATAAGGGGGTACTTATCATGAAGACCGTACAGATTTCCTTGAATTCCATTGACAAAGTAAAATCCTTTGTAAATGAAATTTCAAAATTCGATTTTGATTTTGATCTGATCTCCGGGCGCTATGTGATCGACGCCAAGTCCATCATGGGTATTTTCTCTCTGGATCTTTCGAAGCCCATCGACTTAAAGATCCACACCGAGCAGGACGAGGACGCGATCATGAACGCGATTAAGCCTTACCTGATCTGATAAAGAATTTCGATTTCGCGCCGGGAGCTTTCCTCCC
>JAFSXC010000049.1 GCA_017450105.1 Lachnospiraceae bacterium
AAAAAAGACGGGGACGAATGAATCGGATCAATCGCCTCCGTCTTTGGTAACACTATGGTATGATTTTCCGGCTCCCCATTACGATCCGATCCGTCTCACAGACTCAGCGTACCGAAAAATGCAGCCGCTTTGGAAACAACGGTCGCTCCTGCGCCCACGGCTACAATACCAAAGGAAAGTGCCGTAACTCCCAAAGCGATGAGCACAAAGATCGGATAAAGGAAGCTCAGCCTGTCGGCACTCTTGGCGTCCCCGCTGCGAACGATCACCGTGAAAATGTAAACAACCCCAAAGATAAATACCAGGCTGTAGAGCAGAAGCCCGATCAGCGGGGAAAACATGGCCGCCATCGCCGAAATGATGACAAAAGGAATTGCGATCACGCTTCTGATCGCTGCGATGGAAAGGCTCTCACCCTTCTTTCTCATGGGATGCGATGTGATCTTCAGCAGCAGCTTGATCAAAAGCACCATTATGAGAGATGCTATGAAAGAGCCGACAAGGCCAAGTCCGAACCCAAGCCCTTCCGGCAGCTCCAGCACATTATAAAGCTTACCGAGAAAATTGCTCACTTCCAGGGAAAAATATCTTGCTGCGTGATCCAGCCCTGCCCCCGCTGCATTGTCCAGGGAGGAGCCCAGTGCTTCTCCGATACCGGGGATCATGGAGATCAGGCTGACAAGGGTCCTTTCCAGAAATTCATGGATCGTACCGGACAGGCTGCCAAGACCTCCCGCCACTTTCTCTCCCAGATTCAGCAGAAGATTCAGTAATGCGGAGTTCAGGCTGTGGAACAGACTGATGGCAAAGAAAGCGGCTCCCAAAGCATGCAGACCGATGGCAAGGAAGGAGGCCCCGATATGTCTTTTTTTCACAAAGTCCGGCCCGCAGGTCGCCGGTCTCAGGATCAGCTTCGGCAGTAGCTTTACCGCTTCGGGCACATGAAGCTTTCCCTTGTTCTGCCACGCCTTATGTCTGGTGTCAATGTCCCCCTGCAGGTTTTCCGGTGCCGTTGTGACGATCACGCCCAGGTCATCGCTGCTTTCGGAAAGCTTATTCGGTTTTCTGTGAAACAGTTTCTTCGTACTGTCTTCCGTATTCTCCGAATACCCCGGTGCATAAGTCGCGATCATCCTGCCGAAATACTCATGACGATCTCTCTTATATCCCGAGATCACCTGCTTCTTCATCAGTTCGATGCTTTCCGGCGCGCAGGCGACGAAGAAGGGACGGCCGTCGTTCAGATGTTCAAAGTAATAGTCCAGCTCCTGATAGATCTCCGGCTCCGCGTGCTGCTCCTTCTCTTCTTTCTGTTCCTCCGTCTGTTCAACGGGAAAAAAGAACACATTGGTGTTCTCCTCAAAGCACGTTTTTTCCTCGTAAGCAGGACCGAAGTAGATCGTATCCGTGTCCTTGCTGATCCGAGGGATGACTATCCCTCTCATTTCCTTTTCACTCATATTCATCTCCTTTTTCGGATCATCCGCTGAAACAACGCCCTCTTCTCTTACAGACACTTTTGCTTTTGCTGATTTCGTCATAAGCTCACCTGCCTTCTTCTTAATGAGAATAGCATGTTCCTCTCCATGTCACAATAATCTTCCGATAAATTTTCCGGTTCTTTTCTGAGTATTTCTTTTTCCCTCTGTAACAATCCCGATCCATCAGTCAAATTCCGCTTTCTTCACACAAAAGCGCCTGTTTTATGCCTCCGGAGTCTTCCTTGCGATAAGCTCCTCCCGGTCAACCGCGGGACTGAAAAGGTAGCCCTGATACAGAAGGATCAGCATAAGCGGGTTATAGATTACCGGATTCGTATAGCTTACGTTCAGGGCGATCGTCAGATAAATCGCGAGGATCCCGACCGTTGCCGTCTGTATGGTCTGGAGGATGCTCCGAAGGGTGCCCCCCGGAAAGCTGTCCAGAAAGTCCTGATATCCCGGGATCGGCAGTCCGTTCAAAAGCACCGTCATACTTCCGATAAACAAAACCGGAAGTACCATGGCAAGACCTATCTTTATCGTGTTCCCGATGAAGGAAAGCTTTTAAAAAACGACGGCTTTCACTCCTCCTCACCTGCCTTTTTCATAATACCCTCCCAATCCAGCTCCGTCAGCAGCTTTTTGATCTCTGCGATCCTTTCCCGGTCCTTCTTCGGAAGTCGATAGCCGTGCAGGCTCTTCAGCATATTGTCCATCAGCTCATAATCATAGCTTCCGGCGATCTCGGCGATCGTCTGATAGGCCTCCTTAAGCGCGTCCTCACCGATCTCCTCCTGTGCCTCCTCTTCCCGATCCAGCCACGACAGCCGCTCATCCAGGGAACGGTAGCGTTTCAGTAGTTCCTCCAGATTACCGTCTATAAATTCCCTATCCCCGCATTTCCCGGCCTCCTCGAGCTCCTTTGCCAGATCGGACAGGCTCTGCGCCCCGATGATGCGGGCGGAGCTCTTTAAGGCGTGTACCTTGATGGTCAGGTTTTTGAAATCGTCCTTTTGATACAGCGCTTCGATCTCGTCGGCCTTGTCCTTCGCGGTCTGATGGAACACCGATAAAACGGAACGATAACCCTCCTCTGACCCGCAGTTTTTAAGTCCCGCCTGCGCATCGATCTCCTCCACCGCCTTCAGAGAATCCTGCCATACAGCAGAGCTTTCCTTCTCCGGCGCAGCGCTGTCCGGCAGGTTCCTTCGCTCCTCCGATACCGCCAGAACCTTATCCTCCGGAAGCATCTCCAGCAGTAAGTGTTCGAGCTTGTCCCCGTCCACAGGCTTGGACAGGTATTTGGTAAAGCCGGCCGAAAGATACATCTCCCTTGCGCCCGAAACGGCATTGGCGGTCAGCGCCACCGCGGGGCTGTCCTTGCTCAGACCCGAACCGCGGATCGCCTGCAGGGTCTCGATCCCGTCCATATCCGGCATCATATGATCAATAAAAATAAGGTCATAAGCCTTCGCCCCGGCAAGCGATACCGCCTCCTTCCCCGACATGGCGGTGTCGATACAAATCTGCGTCCTTTTCAGAAGGCTCTTCATGACCGTGAGATTCATCTCGGTATCGTCGACAACAAGGATGTTTGCCTCCGGCGCATGAAAGAGCTCCCGGTATTCCCGGAGCCGATCCGTCGGTCTGTTTAATACCATCTCCAGGGCGCCGATCGCATCCCAGCTCGTAACCTCCTGCAGAACCTCAAAGGAAAACACCGACCCTTTTCCGTACGTGCTGTGCACAACGAGCCCGCTCCCCATGAGCTCCAAAAGCTGCCTCGTAATGCTCATGCCGAGTCCGGTTCCTTCGATGGCACGGTTTCTCTTCTCTTCAATACGTTTGTACGGAGTAAACAGCTTCTCCATATCCTCTTCCTTCATACCGATGCCGGTATCCTCAACGGTGAAGCCCAGAAGGATATGACTATCGTCCTCCTTTTTCGCGCTGACCGTCAGGCGCACCTCCCCGGCCTCCGTATATTTTACGGCGTTGGTAAGGAGATTTACCACACACTGCCGGATGCGGATCTCGTCACCGACAAGGAAACGCGGGATCCCGCTGTCGACATCGGCCTTCAGCTTCAGTCCCTTCTTTTCGGCCCGGTCGCGGATGATGTTGATCAGGTCGTTGATCAGGGAAGACAGGTCATATTGCACGGGAATAATATCCATCCTTCCCTCTTCGACCTTGGACAGATCCAGAATATCATTGATGAGCGACAATAATGTTTTCCCCGCCGACATGATATCTGCCGCATAGGCACGGATCTCCTTTTCATTGGATTCTCTGAGGATCATCTCATCCATCCCGATCACCGCATTGATCGGCGTCCGGATTTCGTGGGACATACTGGCCAGGAAACGGCTTTTGGCCTCATTTGCCTGATCCGCGATATCTCTTTGCTGCTGGATCTCCTCCATGTAGTGGTAGTGCTCCGTATCATCGACAAGGACGAACAGCCTTCCGTAGCTTTCCCCTCCAAAGACAAGCGGATTTTCCTCCGGCGTATAGATGCGGTCATGAACGGTCAGAGTCCCGCCTGTTCGGACCGCTTCCAGGATCGAATCCATAATATCATAAGGAGTTCTTACCGCCGTCTTCTCCTCCGTCTTCCCCCTTCCCTTAAAGAAGGCCTCAAACTCCGGATAGATCCGTACGACCGGCTCATTGTAATACTGAATCCTGCCCTCATTGTCCACGGCAATGATCCCTTCCGAGATTCTGTCGATCACAAAATCCTTCGCGATCTCCCTCGTACCCAATAGGTCAAAGCCGAGAATCCCGATCATGAGAAATGCCGTCCCGAAAAGAGCTCCGGGCATGGTAAGATCATAGTATTCCGAAATACCGAAGGCTCCTGTCATCTGCAGCGCGAAGCACAGGATCTGGATGCCAAACGACATGATCAGAAACAGGTATCTGAGTCTGGATTTACGGCCCTTTTCCCTGTAATATTCCCGGCCAAGCCAAAACAGGGCCAAAATGGAATAGACGACATTCATCACCATCAACAGTTCATGCATCACCCCGTTCCGGTGGATGAAAACCGGGGACTGCCCATCCAGAACAAACTGATAGGACGTATAATACAGGCCGTTGCTTCCTATCATCAGGATCGCGCACCAGATCGCCGTATGCGCCGCCGCAAGAGCCGCAATCAGCCATTTGGGAATCCGGATCCTGCACATCTTCGCCGCAAACATGAAAAAGGCAAAGGTAATCCACGCCCTTCCTGAATAAGACAGCTTAAGCGCCGTCAGATACACCTCCAGAGACCCCGCCTTCATCTCAAAGAGATAACCGATATTGCTGATAAAGGAAGCAATACAGGCCAGAAAAAGAAAGGAATGGATCGAATTCTTCCATCGCAGAAACACGATCCAGATTTCGACGAACAGCGCACTTACGGTCAGGTATTGTATTGTCAGACAAACTTCATGTGTATTCAAATTCTTCCCACTCCGCCTTACGAAACAAGGATTGGCCGTAAAAACAGCCCCGACACAGTATCTTATCATACCATGTCCGGGCTGATTTGTAAAAAAAAGCTGCCGTTTTGCGATTTATCAATTCCCCGTATGTATCTTATTCGACAGGGGGTTTTCCAGCGTTTCCACGGCATGGTCTCCCTGTCCGCAATCCGGATCATTTTTCCCTTCCTCCTTTATTCGATATATTTCCCACCGCCAAGCTTTTTCAGATCCTTTTTCCCGGCAACCACCAGGAGAACGGATTGAGGCATGATCGGATTTTTTACGTTGGCATGGTGCCAGAGCCCCCCCTTTTCCCTGACCGCGGCAATGTTCAGATTCATGTTTCCCCGAAGATCCAGCTCCTCCAGGCTCTTCCCGATCCATTCATCCAGCGGCATCATCTCAACCAGAGACATATTCCTGTCCAGGGGATAAACGTCCTTCACATTCGAGGACATCAGAATCTGCGCCGACCGGGCGCCGCCCTCGCCCTCCGGATCCAGGATCTTATCCGCCCCCACTTTAAGCAGGATCGACGACATACGGGGGGAGGAGGTCTTTGCCACAACAAGAGGGACGCCCTGCTCCTTTGCCACGGTAATGGATACGATACTGGCAGCCAGATCATCGCCTGTGGCCACCACCACAACATCCATGCCCTTCAGCCCCAGCGCCAGCACCTCCTCCTCATTGGCCAGATTGGCGCAGACCGCCGAGGTACAGTTGTCCGAAAAATCCTGGATCAGCTCCTCGTTCCGGTCAACCGCCAGAACATCCGCCCCGAGCTCGTACAGATTTTCCACCAGACTCCTTCCGTATTTCCCGAGCCCCAGAACTGCGACCGATTTTTTTTCAAACAGCCCCTTCTTTTTATCCCACATAGAATTTCCCCTTTGCGTGCGTTATCGAATTGTCGGTTCCCTTTTCCCTGGCCACCAGGATCGCGATCGAGATCGGCCCGATCCGGCCGAAATACATCGAAACGATGATCACAAGCTGTCCCACAAAGCCAAGCGTCGGTGTGATTCCCCGGGACAGGCCTACGGTCCCGAGAGCGCTTACCACCTCGTAAAACGCATCCGTCTGAGACAGTCCCTCGGCGGCGATCAGAAGCCCCGTCATAATGAAGATCGAGATCATGCTGAAGAAGAAGATCGCGGCGGATTTTCTCATCAGCTCTCCCGAAACCGCTTTGCCGAAGATCACATTTTCTTTCCTTCTCGTAATGTAGGACAGAGCGTTCAGGAGAAAGAGAAAGGCCGTTACGGTCTTGACCCCGCCCGCGGTTCCCACCGGGGACCCTCCGATGAACATCAGGACGGTCCCGCCCATGCAGGTCAGATCGTTCAGCTTATCCTGCGGGACCGATGCAAACCCGGCCGTCCGGAAGGTGATCGACTGGAACAGACTGTTTTCGATCTTATGCGGCAGGTCCATATTTCCGATCGTAGCGGGATTGTTAAATTCCGAAGCCAGGATAAACAGCGTACCGCCCAGGATCAGAAGGCCCGTCAGGATCAGAACAAGCTTTGTGTGCTCCGAAAGCCGGATCCTTCGAAAGCCCTTTTTCAACGTATCGATCAGATCAAACCAGACGACGAAGCCCAGGCCTCCGAGTACGATCAGGGCCATTGTGACCCCCATGATAAGAGGAGACCCTCGAAGGCTTATCATACTGTCCGGCCCCACAACGTCCATCCCGGCGTTGCAGAAGGCGGAAACCGACTGAAAAACGGACGCCCATATCCCCTTCCAAAGTCCGAGCCGAGGGACAAACTCCAAAGCAAATAAAAACGCGCCGATGCCCTCGACAATAAGCACCCCCCGAAAGATCCGCCGGACAAACGACAGGAGGCCCTTCTTTTTATCAATGTTCAGAGCATCGCTGAGCAGCATCCGGTCGCCGAGATAGAGCTTTTTCTTGCCCGCAAGCATAAGCAGCGAAACGACCGTGATCACCCCGAGGCCCCCGGTCTGGATCAGGACCAGGATCACGAGCTGCCCGAAGAAGGACCAATGGGAATAGGTATCGACGACGACCAGGCCCGTCACGCAGACCGAAGTTGTGGACGTAAACAGCGCGGTCATCGGATCCGTCACTTCCCCATCCGCCGTAGAGATCGGAAGCATCAGAAGCAGGGCGCCGATCAGGATTGCTGCCAGAAAGCTGAACGGGATCAGCCTTATCGGAGACATTCGATTCTGCTTCATACCAGATACTCTCCGTCCCCTGTCTCCGCTTTTTCCCTGCGGTATTTACGAATCGTAAAGAAAGCAATGACAAGCACGTAACCCAGGAAAATGGTTTCGGCCATATAGATCGACATCACCGCACGTAAGGGTACGGTCAGAGCGTCAATCGTAAAGTGGAGCGCCATGGCAAGGAAATAATACCCCGGCTTTTTATACCTGACCGCAAGATAAACAAGGTAGGACAGGCATAGCTGAAGCACAAAGGAAAGGACCCTCTCGATCCCGGCCAGAGCGAACTCCGCCGAGGGAGTCGTCCATAATACCGAAAGCTCCTGCACCGTCTCCTCTCTGACCGTTGCGTCAACCGCGCCGAGAGCCTCCTGCATTCCGCCGTTGTTGATCATCACGGAGGTCATCAGATTCGGGAGGAAGGATACGATGATCAAAAGAATCGATTCCGCCCCGCCGTGCCCGATCCCGTACATAATGGAGTTCTCCTGTGTCAGGTTTTTCCTCATAAGGAACTTCATCGCCAAAAACCGCCCGGTTTCCTCGAACACCGCCGCACTCAGCCCGCCGTAAACCGCATAGAACACCTGGTTATCCATCAGGCTCTCTCCGGCAAGCCTCGCCACCAGAATATGACAAAGCTGCTCCAGAATCAGCGCGAAAACAACGAAGGCAGCGATGCCGATCAGGGTACAGATCAGCTTCCCGTTCGCCTTCAGCTTCATAAGAACGGCCGCCAAAACCGGGGCCCCCAGCGCCAGAACCAGCGAAAAGATCATAGCGAATATAGTTGTACCGGGTACTGTTTCCAACATGACATTCTCCTTTTCACACCCAAATCCCGCTCACTCCGGATTCGGTGTGCCGCTTCTCATCGATAATCAGTTTTCATAGAAGCGGACCGTAACCGTTCCATCCTCATTGTCCGGCATCATGATAAAAACTGTCAATTTATACTATCGCATTCGGGGACCCACGACAAGAAGTTTTCCTTCTTATTTAACGTTTTATTGCCTTTTTGCCGCTGTCATACTATAATACGAAAAAAGTCGTAAACAGAGGGGAAAAAATTTTGCTCCAATCCGAAACCACCTACGAAAGAATAATGAACGGCATGTCCGAAGGGGTCCTGACCATTAACAAGGCCGGTAAGATTACCTATTGTAATGCCGCCGCGCTCACGACTCTCGGACTCGAAGAAAACCAGCTCCTCGGCCGTACGTTCATGGTCTGTTTTGTCGACCGGCCGGAAAACGATGAGTTCGTCCAGGCCTTTCTGGATGCGATCTATGACAGCTCCATTTCCCATGACCGGATCGTCCATTATTACAAAGGGGACGAGATCCGGCATCTCCGGCTTCTTACCTCTTTTCTGAACAACGAAGGAGAAAAAGAGATCATCGCCGTATTCGAGGATCTCAGCAGCCTGTTTGAGCTGCAGGATGCGCTGAAGGCGATGAAGGAGATCGAGGCCCTGAACCGTAAGCTGAACGGCCGTAATAAGCTTCTGGAAAAGACCTTCGGAAGATATCTCTCGGATGAGATCGTGAATGAGCTGATCAAATCCCCGGATGCGCTCGAGATGGGCGGCAAGAAGCGGCTGATTACGGTCCTGATGAGCGATCTTCGCGGCTTTACGGCGCTGTGCGAGCATATCGACGCCGAAATCCTGATCCTGATGCTGAACCACTATCTCGGCGAGATGATCGAGCTGATCGAAAAATTCGGAGGAACCCTGATCGAGATCGAGGGAGACGGGATCCTGGCTGTTTTCGGTGCTCTGGGAAACGATCCCGACCATGCGGAGCACGCGGTGGCCGCTGCCCTGTCCATGCAGAGCCGCCTTCCGGCGATCAATGCCTGGAATGAAGAGAGAGGCTATCCGTCGCTGCAGATGGGCATCGGTATCAACAGCGGCGACGTGGTTGTCGGTAATTTCGGTTCGGAAAAGAGGACGCGGTTTAACGTGATCGGGAGCTCGGTGAATTTATGCGGGCGGATCGAAAGCTATACGGTCGACGGCCAGGTTCTGATCTCTCCGTATACAAAGGCGCTGATCAAGGCCCCGCTTACGATATCCGGGACCCTGGCGGTGAATCCGAAAGGCGTCGAGAATACGATCGAGCTTTATCAGATCACAGCCATCGGTGCGCCCTACGATGTTGTCGGCCGGGAGGAGGAAACGGAGCTCAGTTATCTGGAAGTCCCGATCCCCATCTGCTTTTTCAAGCTCGACGGAAAGCATGTAAGCGACCAGCCCTGCTTCGGCGGTATTACGGCGGTTGCCCAGAACGGTGCCCTCCTCAGTACAGAGTCGGCGCTTTCGGTATATGACAACGTCCGGATCAACGCCGGCGGGAAGCTCCTCGGCAAGGTGATCGAGGAAAAGGATGGCGGTTTTCTTGTCCGTTATACCTCGATACCGGTCGGTTATGCTTCCTGGATCGAAAGGAACTCGAAAACTACCTAATAATAACAGAATTCGGGACTTTACGTTTGCTTAATCTGCAAATATAGGATATAATGCTACTATCTATTAAATCAGAGGAGGTGTCCAAATGACAGAGCGGCAGTTTGATCAGGGAGCGGTGATCTTTCGTGAAAAGGATCCGGGAGACAGTCTTTTCCTGATTACAGACGGAAGTGTGGGGGTCTATTCCGGATACGGAAGTGACAGTGAAGAAAAGATCGCCGAGATCAAGGCGGGTGAATACTTCGGAGAGATGGGTCTGCTCGAAGGATATCCGAGAAGCGCTACGGTGGTTGCTCTTTCGGCGGTGAAGGCCGAGGAGGTTTCCGCAGGCGAGGTCGTTGATTTTCTGAAGGAAAAGCCCGAAACGCTTATTTCGATCATGAAGCAGCTAAGCCAGCGGATCCGCACAACAACCGAGGATTATAAGGAAGTCAGCAAGACCATCGAAGAGGTTAAGCAGGATGGGAAGAAGGAAGGCCTGATGGATCGGCTGAAAAAGTTCGCGGCCGTCTATCGTTCCCGGAAAGCCATCGCGGAGGGCTTAAGCGCAGAGGCCAAACGGAACTCCGGCGCGGTCAGCCATTCGGAAGGCCAGCAGGGCAAGACCGAAATCTATAATAGAGGAACTATAATCTTTAAGGAGGGCGAAACCGGGACCTGTCTCTATGATCTCTATTCCGGAATCGTCGGGATTTACCAGGGCTACGGAACCGATCAGGAGAAAAAGATCGTTGATATCTATCCGAACGAGTTCTTCGGCGAAATGGGTATGATCGAAAAGCTTCCCCGTACCGCTACAGCGGTTGCTCTGGAGGAGAATACCTTTGTTGAGATGTTCTATGAAGAGGATCTTCTGAATGTCTATAAGGAAAATCCCCGGAAGCTTGAGATGATTCTGTACCACTTCTGTGATCGGCTGCGCAATATTACCTCTGAATATCTGAATGCCTGCCAGATCGCTGCGCAGGTAGCAGAATCCGGAGAAGCAGCGGCAAAGGATTATAAGTCGAGTACGTTTGTAGCGTCCATGTAACAGGAAGTATATGACCGGAAGCCGGATTCTAAAAAGGATTCGGCTTCTTTTCTTTCCATTTCCCTTAAAATGCATCTGAGAGGAGATATGCGTATGGCAGAATTTACACTGACAGTGCTAGGCACAAGAGGCTCCATGGCGGTTGACGGAGCGGATTATACGCTGTTTGGCGGGGCGACCTCCTGCTATATGATCCGGGCCGGAGAGGAAACCGTTTTCTGGGATGCGGGGAGCGGTCTGATCCGGGCAGAGGTTGACTTTCCGAAGCCGCCCGTGATCCTGATAAGCCACCTTCATCTGGACCATCTTCTGGGTCTCGGCATGTATCCCCGGCTTACAAGAAAGGGGCTGGAAACCAGGATCTGTGTACCCGCGAGCGACGGAGCGGATGCGGAAGCCGGCTTAAACCAGCTTTATTCCCCTCCGCTCTGGCCGGTGAGTATGAAGCTGTATGCCGGAGATATCCGGGTCGAGGAGCTTTCGCTTCCGATGCGGCTCGGAGAGGTTCTGATCGAAGGAATGGCAGGGAGCCATCCCGGGGACTGTGTGATCATGAAGCTGAGCTATAAGGGACGGTCCGTTGTATACATGACGGATTATGAGCATCAGGAGCGTTTTTCCGATCCGCTGATCGATTTTGTGCGGGAGGCGGATCTGGTTTTGTATGACGGCCAGTATAAGGTGGATGAGTATGAAACGAAAAAGGGCTTCGGCCATTCCACCGTGGAAAAAGGGGCAGAGCTTATGGATCAGGCCTCGATCCGGAAAATGCTCATCGTGCATCATGATCCCCAGAGTACGGACGAAATTCTTCTGGAACGGGAAAAGGCCATCGGCCGGAAGGATATCCGCTTTGCAAGACAGGGAGAAACGATTGAGCTTCTGTAACTGAAAATCTGATATTATCCGAAAAGGAGAAGACATATGACGAGACAGCGTTGGAAACGGTTAGGCGGCTTTTTCCTTGCGTTTGCGGTTTTGCTTTCCCTTGGGTCTGTCGTAATCTGTGCCGGCGAGCTTCCGAAGGCAGAGGGTACGAAGGGAGGGGAAGCTTCTGCTGTGTGTGCTGCAAGGCCCGGTACGGACGGGCAGCTCCACGTTGAGGGAACAGCTCTTGTAAACCAAAACGGAGATCCGGTTATCTTAAGGGGCGTAAGTACCCACGGTCTGACCTGGTTTCCGGACTTTGTGGATCCGGCGCTGTTTCGTTTTCTGTCCGAGGACTGGAACTGCAATCTGATCCGGCTTGCCATGTATTCAAAGCAATATGCCGCAGGAGAAGAGGCGCTCAGTCTGTCCCTGGTCGAAAAAGGGATCGACGCGGCCATTGCGGCGGACATGTACGTGCTGGTTGACTGGCATATTCTGGAGGATAACGATCCGAATATGAACCGGGAAAAGGCCAGGGAATTCTTTTCATACATTTCCTCGAAATACGCAGGCGTGCCGAACCTGATCTATGAGATCTGTAATGAGCCGAATGGGAGCTGTACCTGGGAGGACATCGTCTCCTACGCCGATTTTATCATTCCCGTCATCCGGCAGAACAGCCCCGAAGCCGTGGTGCTCACAGGCACCCCGGACTACGATCGTATGCTGACTCCATGTCTGGAGAAGCCCCTGAATTTTGAAAACGTAATGTA
The DNA here is from genome assembly GCA_017450105.1 of Lachnospiraceae bacterium. Taxonomy (GTDB): domain Bacteria; phylum Bacillota; class Clostridia; order Lachnospirales; family Lachnospiraceae; genus RUG12461. The sequence continues at coordinate 12,312 of JAFSXC010000049.1, forward strand.
TGTGCTCCATTTTTACGCAGCCAGCCACGGAGCCGACTTAAGAAGTGTTCTGAATACCGCGTTAAAGGGCGGTCTTCCCGTCTTTGTCACAGAAAGCGGAATCAGCGAGGACAGCGGTGACGGAAATCTTGACTTTGCATCCGCAGCCGAATGGTATTCCTGTCTGGAGCAGCACGGGATCAGCTTTGCGGTATGGAGTCTTTCCGACAAGGTGGAAAGCTCTGCCATCTTCCGCCCCCACTATGATCCGAGGCTCTCTCTCCCCACAGACAGCGACCTGTCCACCGCCGGGCTCTGGATCCGGAGCCTTGTGCGCGGAGAGGATCCGAAGGCGATCCCGGCAGTCGACGGCACGAAGCAGAGAAGATTATTCGAAAGACTTACCTCCCTGCTCGATGAGGCCCTGGGGGATATCGGACTTAAGTCCGTAAACGCCTGGCCTCTTATCATCGCCGGTGTATTGCTCTTCCTTATTCCGTTTCTGATCCTGTTTTATGCGTTAAGGAGAAAGAGCCGGAGGAAGCATCCGGTGTACGGTGACCTGGTCCCGGAAAAGAAGCTCTCCTCGAAGGAGCAGACGGCCAGGGTCGTTTCCCGTCTGCTTCTGATGATCAGCTCTGTCCTGACCCTGGTCTATCTTTGCTGGCGCGTCCTCTATTCCATTCCGCTGGAATACGGCATCCCGGCCATCGTTTTCAACGTTATTCTTCTGGTTGTGGAGGCTCTGGGCTTTATCGAGTCGCTGGTCCTGTTTTCCAACCTCATGGGAATGAAGAACTTTGAAACGCCGAAGATCCCCAAGGACGCCTGGCCTGAAGTCGATGTTTTTATCGCCACCTACAACGAGCCTGTCGAGCTTCTGAGAAAGACCATTAACGGCTGTGTCCACATGAAATACCCGGACAAATCAAAGGTCCATATCTGGATCTGCGATGATAATCAGAGACCCCAGATGCGCGCTCTGGCCGAGGAGATGCAGGTGGGTTATTTCGACCGGCCGGATCATAAGGGAGCCAAGGCCGGGAATCTGAACCACGCCATGAGCCTCACAAGCGCCCCCTATATTGTAACCTTCGATGCGGATATGATCCCGCAGAGCTCCTTCCTTTTGAAGACCATTCCCTTCTTCGTGGATCTTGAGCTCCGTCAGAAGGACAAGCCGGAGAAGGAAAGGACCCTTCTCGGTCTGCTGCAGACGCCGCAGTGCTTCTACGACCCGGATGTGTTCCAGCACGCGCTCTATTCCGAAAGAAGAGCGCCCAACGAGCAGGATTTCTTTTACCGGACGATCGAGGTCGCGAAATCCTCGACGAACAGCGTGATCTACGGCGGCTCCAATACCGTGCTTTCGCGGAAGGCCTTAAATGATGTCGGCGGCTTTTATACCGAGTCCATTACCGAGGACTTTGCTACAGGCCTTCTGATCGAATCCGCGGGCTATGTGAGCCTTGCCCTGCCCAATCCCCTTGCCAGCGGCCAGACTCCCCATACGTTCAAGGAGCATATCCAGCAGCGCCGCCGCTGGGGCCGGGGCGTGATCGTTACCGCCCGGAAGCTGAAACTTCATACCAGAAAGGGTCTTAATTTCCGGCAGCGGATGAGCTACTGGAGCTCCGTGGTCTACTGGTACTCTTCTCTGAAAAACTTTATTTACGTACTGACGCCGCTCCTCTACGCAACGCTGGCGATCCCTGTTCTTAAGTGTAATTACCTGGATCTTCTGGTGTTCTGGCTGCCGATGTATGTGATGCAGGACATCGCCTTCCGCGCGATCAGTAAAAACCGGGTCTCCCTGAAATGGAGCGGCATTTATGAAACCAGTGTGATGGCCCATCTTCTGATCCCGATCCTGAAGGAATCCCTCGGCATAACGATGTCCACCTTCCAGGTAACGGATAAATCCGGGAAAAAGGTAAGGCAGAAGTCCGATATCCGCTCCATGATCCCGTTCCTGATCCTGATCGGTATGACCGTGGCCGGGATCATCCGGGTCTTTACGATCATGAGCCTTGTCACGCTCGTCTCGCTGGTGGTGCTCCTGTTCTGGCTTATCCGGAACCTTTACTATCTGGTGATGGCGCTGTTTTTGATCAACGGAAGAGACAGCGATCTGGAGCCCGTATATGTCATCGACGCAGAGCCTTTGACCCTTTCCCTGGGGGACCGCAGATACGAGGGGGTAACCACCCTTCTGACCGAGCATAATATGAAGGTCTTTCTGGATGAGGGCCAGGATCTTCGCGTGGGCGACAACGTGACCGTGGATCTGGAAACCCTGGAATATCACGCCGTTCTTCAAGGCGTTGTAACGCAGATCTCCCTCTCCCGGCACGGCGGGGCCATGACCCATATGATAGAGATCCTGGATTTCGGGAAAGACAAAATGGAGTATCTCCAGGTCCTTTATGACCGCGTTCCCTCCCTCCCCCAGTCCCTCCATCGCGACTTCGGGATCTTTACCCATCTCTGGCAGAACATTGCTCACCGCGTTGCTCGGACTCGCAAGTAACGCTGGAGGTTGTTTTTCATTTTGGCCTCCCTGCGCCGGCCGTACCCTGCAG